>NZ_JACJSC010000040.1 GCF_014697575.1 Planktothrix sp. FACHB-1365
TGGGTTTGCCTTTAACTTTGTATTCTAAAACTATCATGGAATTCTCCTTGTTTCGACCTGTTTCTATGTTAACACAAATCAGGAAAATATTCACGGGGAATAAATTCCCCTGGGTCGATTTTCATCTCAGGTCTGAAGACACGCTCGTTTTCAATCTCCCAGGCTTGTCTTATAAATTAAGCCTTGAGAAGTAAGCTTATAGGTAGAATATCCATTAAAAAATAATCGAGGTTTCCAGGGTAAACGCAAAGTTCCCCGCACTGTCCAGTTAGCAGTAATAATATCGGATGCAGTTTGTTGAACATCATGTAAATCAAAATACAATTCTGTAAAAAATAACTGACCGTGAAACCGTAACGTCCAAAAAACAATCCGATAACTAAACTTACCTTTAAACCGATTTACCGGGTCAATAAACTCTATATCCGGGGTATAAATATCATAGGAAATATCTTGGTTAAATAAAAGGGGTAAATCTTGGTTTAAGGTATCAATGACGTTTTGAACTTGAGCCGTATAGTCTTGGCTAGTTATTTTAATATTCATCAGTCAAAAAATAGCTAAATTTTATATCCTTGAACACAGACCCAAAGTTCAATGACTGGCTTTGGTTCTTGATTCTCTATCATTTTAACAGTTTTGATGGGGATTGACACTTTTCAAGATTAGGCTAATGTAGAAGGATGAAAATTACATCGCCAGAGAGAGAATGAGCCTCAAGACAGCGTTAAACAGAAATTCCATCAGTTACTCAACGAATATCCGCAATTACAAGAAGTCGCTAGGGAAGAATTTGAAGAAACCTTATTAGACATTGAAGTAGATACCTATGCAGAATTAATTCGGCTGGGTAGGCTGAATGAGAATTTAGCCCCAGTTTTAATTGAAGTTGTTGGGGAAGAATAAAAATCATTTTTTTTCTAACTGTCCGGTGGAGGACAACAAAAAATTGTGTTAGGAGGTAAGGTTAGCTTGTGAGTCGATTAAACGTTTTATGTTTAATTAAATGTGGAATTACAGTAGCTTGTGGATGCGGGTTTTTAAAATTAGACAAGCCAACCTTGACCCCTTAAATCAGAGTTAAGCGGTTATTCTTCATCGAGGACATCTTCTTCAGATTTCTCCCCAACTTGAATCAAATGGATGTGTTTTGAACCTAAGCGAATTTCAAATTGATCTCCGGCTTCTAATCCCATGGATTCAGTATAGTTCGCACCAATAACCAGGGAACCGTTTTTATGCACACAAGCCCGAAAACTTGCTTCCCTTCCCCGTCCATCTTTGCTGCGACCTGGATCTAAGGCAATGCCCTTTGCTGCCAGTAACGCATCGTAAAATTCTGTCATATTGGCGCGAGTTTGGCTATCTTTTGTTTGGGTATAATACCCGCACAAACGAGCCGCTTCCCGACGAGGTAAGTTGCCCAAAGCTTTAACTTTCTGTAATAAGGCTTTACCTGTTAGTGGAGTAGTTGAAGGCTTTTCTGTGATTGTTTTTGCCATAAATATTCTCCAAGTGTAACTAAATTTTATTTTATCATATTTATTTTATTTTCTTCTATAACAATTTCGGTATCGTTAACATTTCAATACATTTTAGGAACCTGAAGAATCATTTTTGAAAAAAGCCTTTTTTGATCTCCATTACCTATCAGATTGATAGATTGAAGTTTTAATCAAAATTCAATCCCTGACCCCAGAGCAACGCCAACTTGAGGATCAATTAGAGACGGGAGGATAGCGGACAGGAATTCCGGTTTGCGCTTGAATTTCTTGAGCAAAATCTTGTAAGATAGAAGGCTGAACCGATTTGAGTTTCCGAGCTTGATAGGGGAGATTTTCAGGGGAGGGATGATTTTCTCGTCCGGCTAATTCATGTTTTAACGGTTTGGGACGAGTGGGAGTATTCAGTTGAATTTCGGTGGGTGAGATCGCTTTGATCCAACGTTGATATTCTTGACGATCTGATAATGACCAAGGCGATAAAATCATCGTTTGGATTCCCAATTCTCCAGGGAAAATGCGACGAAATTCTTGCAGATCTAGGAGTAGCTGTGTTAAATTAATTTCCCTGACGGGTTGATTCACTCGTTGAAGTTGGGCGGTTGAAATACCATCGAGTTTTACAGATACCCGATCGGCTAAAGTTAATTGTTCTCGAACTTGAGAATCTGATAATGTTGTCCCGTTTGTTAATACCAAAGTTGGACACTGTGTGAGGGTTTTAATTCCGATTAAAATTTCCCCTAAATTTGCGGCTAAGGTTGGTTCTCCACTTCCACTTAAGGTAATTACATCCACATCCCAAGGCGCAAACTGAGCTAAGGCTTGTAAAATTTGCTCGGTGGGAACATAAATTTGACGCTGTTGGGTTTTAAGTTTAATTTCTCCGAGTTGACAATAAACACAATTAAAAGAACAGGTGGAAATCTCACCGATGGGATCAATTCCCAAGGATTTTCCATAGCGCCACGACCACACAGGGCCATAGACCGGGGTAAATTGTGGAGTAGAAATTGTTGCGGTTGTCATAATTTTTCCAGGTAGCAAAATGCCACCGCCAGATCAAGATTTAGCTTCAAGGGTAAACGATTTCTAATAAACCCGCGACCACTAACAACATTACTATTCCCAACATCCCGGCTAAGGGTTTTCCCCCTAACCCTGTGACCCATTCAGGAACTTTCTGGGTAGCCTCAACTCCTCCCAGGGTATCCAAACTGGCTATCCCCCAAATCCAACCTGCGTGTAGTCCAATGGCTAGACCTAAAGACCCCCCCTGACCCAAACAGGCGAAAGTCAACACCATTCCCATTAATCCTAATCCGGGTAATTGGGGTAATGTGTTGCGGACGTCCCATAACAGATGGGTCAGGGCAAAAATCACACTGGCGATCACGGCGGCGATAAAGGCTGAATATTCTTGCTGTAATTGTTTTTGTAAAAATCCTCGAAAGATTAACTCCTCGGTACTACTAATCCACAGCGCTATCAGCAGAATTGGCCCGAAAACTAATATTTTTTCCCATATTTTAATCCATCCCTTTATAGGGTGACGCCCAAAATTTAGGGAAGAGGACTGTTCACCTATATTTTCCCAGTGTTGTTGTCGCCAATTGAGCCAACCCAGGATAAATTGAAAACCAAATAAGGCGATCAGGCTGATAACAGCCAGACCGAAACCAATGGCAATTGATCTGAAAAACTGCGATCGCCAAGCTAAACCATAATCAAAGAAGGATCGACCCTCAACTTGGCTAACTTTCCACAAAACTATCGGAGCAATTCCATAAAGCGACGCCAGCAACGTCAATTTTTGGGTTTCATTTAGGGGTTCAGAAGGACGCCAATTGAGAGCGAATGCACTGACAACAGCAATTGGCATCCATAAACCCATCCACACCCCAAAAAAAACAGCAATTTTAATCAGGGTTGGCGCATTTGCAAGCCATGAAAATATCATTCTAATGGCTCAAGTGAGCGAATTTACTCTTCTTCATCGCCACTGCTGGCGTCTTTTCCATTTTCGACTTGAATCAGGTGAATATGCTTGTATCCGAGCTTGATATCAAACTCATCACCGGGTTTCAGTCTCATTTCTTTGGTGTAGGTTGAGCCTATTACAATTTGACCGTTTTTGTGAACGCTCACCATATAAGTTGCTTCCCGACCCCGACCATCTTTTGTACCATCGGGACTAAGCGGAATCCCCCGTGCTTTCAGCACTGCATCATAAAAATCTGTGAGATTGACGCGAACTTGGTTGTCCTTTGTCGTGCTGTAATAACCGCACAGCTTTGCTGTTTCACGCCGAGGCATATGAGACAGTTCTTTTACTTTTTGAAGCAGAGCCTTTCCGGTTAAGGGAGTTGGTGCAGGTTTATTCATGTTGTTCTTAATCTCCTTACTTCTCTAGGTAGGTAATTTTTATCCAATTCAACTTTTTGGAGTTATAAAAAATAATATATACTTAAATTCATCAATTTGACAAATATTTTTTTTCTAAGTTACAAATCTTTCCATACAGGAATCACCATCTCTACCCTGAGCAAAAAAAACGGGACTTCAAAATCCCGTTGAGATTGAGCAGGGGAATATAGACTTATTCGATGGTACTAGAACTCATCCCTTAGCTCTGTCTTAAAAATTGGATAGCCGTCCTATTCTATGCCCACAGAGTCAGGATTGCAATTTTTTCAGCCCACCATCTCCCCTGAAGAAAAATGATCCCGTTCCCTTGAGCCATGGAATTAAAAAAAATCCGCCGTTAAGACAGATCAATATATCCGTGATTAGACTTCAAAAAATCCCACCCCCGTCTTCCTGATTCCTGACCCAGGAAGCAATTACGAATTACGAATTACGAATTACGAATTAGAGTTAACCCTCAATACTTCGACTGCGCTCAGTACAAGTCAGTGCAAAGCCCTCAACCTCTAAGACTCTCTAAAACGACGTTCTAAGGCTTTTAAAGATTGGTACAATTCAGGTAATCGTCTATAAACCGCCGCCGTTTTTAAATAAAGCTTGTTAGCAAGAGCCGGGGAACCGGAAACCATCTCTCCCCGTGAAATATTATGGTGAACTCCAGATTGAGCCGTAACGATGACCCCATCCCCCACCTTCACTTGATTAGAAATACCGACTTGACCCGCTAATAACACCCCATTTCCAATGGTGACCCCTCCAGCTAACCCTACTTGGGCGGCAAAGGCGCAATTCTGACCGATGGTACAGCCGTGACCAATATGTACTAAATTGTCTAATTTTGTGGCTTTTCCGATGCGGGTTTCTCCCACAGAGGGGCGATCAATCGTACTATTACATCCCACTTCCACCCCGTCTTCTAAGACGGTAATTCCCGATTGTTCCATTTTCATCCAACCGTGTTGGGTGGGAACAAAACCAAAGCCTTCAGCCCCGATGACAGCGCCACTATGAATCACACAATCACAACCGATTTGGGCGCGTTCATGAATCGTACAATTGGCGTGTAAGATACTGCGATCGCCAATGGTTACTTGGGGATAAATCACCACATTCGGATGTAAACACACCTGATTTCCGATCGTCACCCCCGCTTGAATCACCACATGGGGGCCAATATAAACCTCTGAGCCAATTTGGGCACTCGGATCAATCACCGCACTCGGATGAATCGAGGGTTGCGGTTGGTAAGGTTGATAAAATAAGGCGATCGCTTCGGCAAAAACTAGCCGAGGATTTGCTACCGAAATCCACGCTTTACCCTGTTCTGTGGCTTGAGTTTGTAACCCTTCCTCCACAGGTAAAATCAGCGCACTCGCAGCAGACTGCTGTACAAAGGAGGCAAATTTTAATCCTTCAATATAGCTGAGAGTTCCAGAGGTGGCTTTATCCACCGCCGCCACCCCATGAATATCGGGATCGAGGTTGGGGTTATCGGTCAAACTATGACTCGTAATTCCACTATTGAGTTTTTCAACCAGTTCACTAAACTTCATTCTTAAAAAAATGGCAGGGGTAGCAAATTTTAAAGGTGTTTAAGACGGATGGGATTGTACGATTAATACCGAACAAGGCCCATGATGAACCACATATTGACTAACACTTCCTAAGAGCAACTCTCCTAAAGCCGAGTAACCCCGACGTCCCATTAAAATCAAATCCGCTTCCCAATGTTTGGCAAAGTCACAAATTGTTTTACCGGGTTTACCAACGGTTTGTGTATATTCCGTCGCCACCCCTGCATCCATTGCGATTTGACACCAAGATTTCAGGGCGTCTAAACTTTTTTGGGTAAACTCTTGCCATTGTTTTTGATAGGTATACACCAATTCTTGATTCGCCGTTGGATAGTAGCTTAATCCGACTAAGATGCCAAAATCTGGACTGATTTCTTCATCCGTAGACAAAACGTGCAGTAACATCAAATTCGCTTGATTGCTTACTGCCAGTTCTAACGCTTGTTCAAACACAGCCTGACTGTTGGAAGACAGATCCAAAGGAGCAAGAATTTTCTTAAACATACCTTTTATATGTTGATCTGTAAGGGGCAATTGTTAAACCACTCATGGGGGACTAAGGACAGATCCAAGCAACAGAACCGGGGAATTGGTTCAGTTTTTTAAAGATGACTCCCTAGGAATTGATCGCCATCGGTTCTTAATGATCCAGGAGAGCGACCTTAGCCAGAATTTAGTGTTAATGTTTTACCCATTATAAGATGAATGGGATTTCTGTTTCACAAATTTTGATCACAAAAAATAGAAACAGAAATTTCCTTAAGGGGTCATGAATCCAGGGTTTGATGTCATTGCTGGGATGAACGACTTAAAAAAGCAGCACATTCAACATGGGACGTTTGCGGGAAAAAATCCGCAGGTTGTACCCGTATTAATTCATAGACTCCCGTTTCGCATAAAACTTTTAGATCCCGTGCTAAGGTTGCGGGTTTACAACTGATATAGATCAGTCGTTGAGGTTGGAGATCTAGCAAGGTTTCTAATACCCTGCGATCGCATCCTTTTCGAGGTGGATCAAGTAACACAATATCAGGTTTATACCCTAACTGGGGTAATAACTTTTGTACCGTTCCTAGTTTAAACTCAACGGTGTCAATTTGATTTAAAATAGCATTTTGCCGAGCCTGCTCAATCGCCATTTCTTGTACTTCCAAACCGATCACTTGAGGGGACTGTAACGACGGCTTAGAACCCGCTTGTTTTTGCAGTAAATCCTTTGCTAGAGGTAAGGTAAATGTCCCAATTCCACAATAGGCATCAACGATCCGTTCAGTTCCTTGTAAATTGAGGTCTTGTAGCATTATTTGTAATAACGCTTCTGCCACTTCTGTATTAATTTGAAAAAACGTATCGGGTCTAAGTAAAAAACTGAGTCCCCCAAATTCTTCCTTTAAATAGGGTTGACCCGCTAAACAGCGTGTTTCCTGACCAAAAATTGCATTGGTTTGATCCGCATTGATATTTAAACACACCCCCTTTAAAGAAGGATATTGTTCTAACCAAGTTTCTGCTTGTTCTTGCAGTCCGGGTAAACTCCCCTGAGTCGCAATTAAAGTTAACAACATTTCCCCGGTGCGTTGTCCAATTCTCAGGGACAGATGGCGAAGTTTTCCTCGGTGTTGGGGTTCGTCATAAATTGACCACCCTCGCTTTTGAATATCTTGCTTAATATTCGCTAGTAAAGGATTTAGACGTTGATCTTGTACCGGACATTGATTTAAGTTAACTAAACGATGACTATGTTTCTGAAAGTAACCCGCCTGAACTTGACCCGTTGCAGAACGTCCTAGGGGATAGGTAACTTTATTGCGATATCCTAGAGGCGATTCTCCCGCTAATACGGGCTCCACCGGAGGCTCGATAAATCCCCCAATCCGTTCTAAGGCTTTAACGACTAAATCCCGTTTGGCTTGTAATTGAAATTCATAATCAATATGTTGCCACTGACAGCCCCCACATTTATCCGCCACAATACAGCGTGGGGAAACCCGATACGGGGATGCTTCTAAGATATCCTGCACCTTCCCTTCCGCATACTTACTTTTGACCCGCACCAGTCGCACCCGCAGACGATCGCCCGGAACTGCATCAGGAACAAATACTACTCGATCTTGGTAACGGCCCACTCCATTGCCATCATCGGTTAAATCTGTAATTTCAATTTCTACTTGTTGTCCTTGCTGCCACATCATGATTAAGGATTAAAAATTAAGAATTGTTAACGATTTAGGGGGGATTGTTCACACCGATTTAAGCCAATCACTCTCGATTTACAATTAACTGCTTCCCCAGATCCCCCTGAGTCGCTAAACTACTTAATGGTATCTTGAAAAACTTTAATAGCTCTTGAGGTTTTAGATGACAGTAGTTAGCCAAGTTATTCTCAAAGCTGATGATGAACTCCGTTATCCGAGTGTTGGTGAACTTAAAAGCATCAATGACTTTTTGAAAACGGGTGAACAGCGCGTGCGGATTGCTTCCACACTGGCTGATAATGAAAAAAAGATTGTAGATCGTGCCAGTAACCAACTGTGGAAAAAACGCCCTGACTTTATTGCCCCCGGTGGTAATGCGTCAGGTTCACGGGAACGGTCTTTATGCTTGCGGGATTATGGCTGGTATCTGCGCTTAATTACCTATGGGATTCTGTCTGGTGACAAAGATCCCATTGAAAGCATTGGTTTGGTGGGGGTCAAAGAAATGTATAACTCTTTAGGCGTTCCCATGCCCGGAATGGTAGAAGCCATTGTTTGTCTCAAAGAAGCGTCTCTGGCGTTACTCGATGACGAAGATGCTAAAGAAGCAGCCCCTTACTTTGACTTTATCATTCAAGCCATGTCCTAATTTTGAACATGGGTTTCAACTGTCTGTGAAGACGTACCTGGCGTGCGTCTCCACAGATTTTTTGTAGCAGAGAATAGGGAACAGGGAACAGGGAACAGGAGGAAATAGGAAATAGGAAATAGGGAATAGGAAATAGGAAATAGGGAATAGAAAAAAGTTATTAGCCACCCGATCAAGTATTTGTAGCAAATATTAAAGGATGGAATATCAGAAACTAATAGCCCAAAGCTAAACGATAAATTGTTTTCCCCCATTCGTAATTCGTAATTCGTAATTCGTAATTCGTAATTCGTAATTCGTAATTCGTAATTCCCTATTCCCTCAAGCATTTCAAAAAGAACGACGATAATTGCGTAGCGCTTGAATTAATCGTCCCCCTCGTTTTAGGGCAATATCCGCTAATTCTACAATCCATTGATTGGGCATCGCTTGAGGCTGAATTGTTAAGATATAGTTGAGGGCTTCTTCTTCTTTTCCTATCCCTAAACGATAGGCATAAAGGATAAATGCGATCGCCGTTGAACGACTAATTCCCCCTTGACAATGAATTAATAAATCTCCTTCATTGGCTTGAACCGATTTCATAAAATGCAAAGCTTCTAAAATATGTTTAAGACTTGGTAAAATATATTCAGGATCATGATAAGGCGTATCAATATCATCAAATTCTAATCGCCATCGAGTCGGAACTTGATCAAACCCTTCAGGCAGTTCACTACCGGGACTACCAATAGAAATTAAATAGCTAATCTTAGCGCCTTGAAAGTGTTCTAAAATATAGTTTTTAGCTTCGGCCCTAGAGGAAATCCAAAGTTTAGGTAAATGGGAATAAGGCGAAACAATATTAGGATTAAATAAGGTTGTTAAAAATGTTGTTGATTCTGAAGAATCTAATTTATCTAAAGCTGTTTCTGCCCAAGATCGCACATAAACATCCGTATCATTTAAAGCGGTTTTTAATCCATTAATGGTTGAAGGGGTATTCATCGATTGAATGGTTTCAACCACTTTTGCCCGAACAAAAGGATCGGGATCATGAATTTTTTTCAAAAGTTTATTAATTACAAATTCATTACCAATGCGTCCCAACACTTCAACGACACGAGTTCTGACATCGGCGTTATTATGATTGAGGGCTTGTAAGAGTACCTTAATGGCAAAGGAATCATTAATCATTTCCAATCCATAAACGGCATTGGTATAAACATAAAATTCAGCATCATCAAGGGCATTTTTTAACCCTGTAATTGCCGATACTCCTCCTAAAAATCCTAAAGCCGTTGCGGCTCGACCTCGAACATAATGATCGGGATCGGAAGCTAAAATTTCTCTTAATTTTGTGATTGCTAAACGATTTTTAATTTTACCTAATGCCGCCGCCGCTCGCCAACGAACTTGGCTATCTTCATGATTAAGAGCAAGAATTAATCCCCGAATAGCTCGATCACTGGCAATTTGTCCTAATCCCCAAGTTGCCCAAAGGCGAGTTTTTTGTAAGGGATCTTTTAATGCTTTTAATAATAAAGGTTCGGCGGCTTGACCGATTTGAGTAATCGCCCAAGCTGACCAAGCATTAACAGGTTCATTGGGATGATGTAATCCTTTAAAAAACCAAGGAAGTAATAAAGGTGAACGAGTTTGCGCTAATAAACGAATTTTAAAAGCCAGGGGAAGATTTAATGGCATGACCAGAGAAAAGGCTTTATTTTGAAATTCAGGTTTAACAGTTTTTGTTAACAATGTTCCTTGAATAACATTTAATTTTAAAGCCAAACTCACCACTCGTAGGGTCAAGTCTTCGGACTCAACTTCTTTCAACACTTTTGCAAGAAAATCAAAGGTTAATGCCCCTCGCAAATAGTCTTGTTTGAGTTGTTCATCACTCAACTGATGCAGCCGTCTTTTCAGTGTTTCAACATCGTAGAAATTAGTCATTAAATTGGGTAAGACCAGAGAAAGCCGGAAAAAAAGGGGAGTTAGGGAGAATGGGCAACAAGAGGACAGAGTTGAGGCTGTTCAGGAAATTGATCCCGTTCAACTAAGGTAACACGAGCAAAATGATCGGCTAATATTCTAGCAGTGAATAATCCTGCCATACTCCCCCCCATGACTAAAGCATGATCACCGATGTAATTGGAAGACATGAATGAACTCCTCAAATCTATTCGCAATTGATGGTTAAATATGAAAGGGAAGAACAGGAGAGGATTAGAACTCATTCATCCCCAAACCTGCTAACCTGTAACCTATAGCCCTTATATAGCGTAAGTCTATTATGGCGATTATTTCTTCCAAAAAGCAGTCCCCTGAACCTGAACCCTCGGATAAGTTCTCTGGGTTGACGACTCCAGCAGCTAAAAAATCCAGAAAATCTAAGACTCAGGAACCGATGGATGAGTTGGATTATTTATTAGAAGCAGAAGCAACACCCCAGGAAGAAATTAATCGTCAACAGGATGAAAAAATTCGTCCCCATCGGTTAGAAGATTATATTGGACAAAAGGATTTAAAAGATGTTTTATCCATTGCGATCGCGGCTGCTAAATCTCGTCAGGAACCGTTAGATCATTTATTATTATATGGCCCTCCGGGTTTAGGAAAAACCACTATGTCGCTGATTTTAGCGTCGGAAATGGGGGTAACGTGTAAAATTACAACGGCTCCGGCGTTAGAAAAACCCCGTGATATTGCGGGATTATTAGTCAGTTTAAAGCCGGGAGAAGTGTTATTTATTGATGAAATTCATCGCTTATCAAAAGTCGCAGAAGAAATTTTATATCCGGCGATGGAAGATTGCCGATTAGATATTACTATTGGTCAAGGGCGATCGGCAAAAACTCGCAGTATTCCCCTCAAACCCTTTACCATTGTGGGTGCAACAACGCGGGTGGGTTCTTTAACCGCTCCGTTACGCGATCGCTTTGGAATTATTCAACGATTACGCTTTTATGAAATTGATGAATTAAGTTTAATTGTACAACGCACTGCCAAATTATTAAATACTCCCATTACCCCAGAAGGAGCGATCGAAATTGCTCAACGTGCGAGGGGAACGCCTCGAATTGCAAATCGGTTATTACGTCGAGTTCGAGATTATGTTCAAGTCAAAAGTACGGGAGAAATTAATGCGGAAATTGCTAATATTGCCTTAGAAGTTTTTAATGTTGATCCGATGGGATTAGATTGGACAGATCGCAATATGTTAAGTGCGATGATTGAAAACTTTAAAGGCGGGCCAGTGGGATTAGAAACAATGGCGGCAATTACGGGGGAAGATACCCAAACTATTGAGGAAGTTTATGAACCTTATTTAATGCAAATTGGGTTTATTCAACGCACAAACCGGGGTCGTGTGGCGACACCTGCGGCGTGGAAACATTTAGGATTTGATCATCCTGAAAATCGTTAAAGTTAAAGTTTACAATTCCCCTTGTAATCCTTTATAAAATAGCTTGTCATTGGGCCCTAAAGAAGCATCAGGATTTTTTGCTGCTTTAGCTCGGTCTGCTTGATCATTTAACTTTTTATGAGCAATGTTTCTAGCATCTTCAATAGCTTCGTTTCTTTTTTCAGTTTTACCGACTACCTTTTTAGTGGTATCGAGTTGATCAAACACTTTTTCGGAGGCATTTTTAGCCGCATCCGAGGCTTTTTGTAAATCTAAATTCTCAGTATTTCCCCCTTGGACATGATAAAAGTCGGCTTCTGGAGTAAGTGATTTAGCAAAAACAGGAGTCATCAATATTCCCCATCCTACCCCTATTAATCCTGTTAAAATAAGAGTGATCGCCCATTGGAAACTCACTTGCTTTAAGTGAAGAATTAAACGCTGCATAATTACCTTTTAATGAGTTAGCCCCAAACTGGAATCGAAATCAATTCCTTCCTGTTTTAATAGCGTGAAATTAAAGGGTTCAATTGTCATCTATCTAGGGTTATAAGCTGAAACGTAGGAGTTGTAATCCTTAAACGGGTGCATAAAATAAACAGAAGCATTTCCCCTATCCCCTTTTCGGCGGGGAATTTTATCAAAAATTGATATAAGCGGGATTTTTTGTAAAGATTCCATGAAATCGATGAATCACTCCGCTCCTTCCCGGATGGATATGCAAACATAATTAGTAAATTCACCGATTGTTATACCAGGGGACAAAAGTCCGTGAAATCACACCTTTGTGGAATCACGGAGTTTTTTTCTTTTTTAGGGGACAATTTTTTAAGGCTGTACAGTTGTAAGGGTAGACGCAGATTCAAGGCAATTCACGATATCATAGTCACAATTAAGATAAGGGTTGAATTATGACTGCGATCATTGCCCTACTCGCTGATGAGACTCAGCAAGAAAAGCTCGTGAATTTTATAACTCAACACGAGAATGTCCTATCCCATTACCGCCTCATGGGTTTAGACAATCTTGCAGGTGCTTTAAAACAGAGGACATGGTTAAGGATTGAGACAGTGTTACCTCTGCGACAAGCAGGGGATATGGTCATCGCCTCAAAAATAATTGCAGGGGAAGAGATTGCTGCGGTTATTTATTTAGTAGAACCCACCCAAACGACTTTTTCTGAGTTACCGCTTTTAACATTACTCCGAGTTTGCAATATCTACAATATTCCGATTGCGAGTAATATTGGAACCGCAGAAGCAATTATTGTTCAACTGCGCCGAACTCGTTCTGCGTATTTAATTTTTAATCCTGTTTCAGGGGTAGGAAATGCTAATCAAGATTTATTATTAATTCGACAATTATTAGAACCTTATTTTCATTTAAAAGTTCACTTAACAACACCGGAAACTGATCCAACGGAATTAGCAAAAGAAGCGGTAGAACAACAAGTTGATTTAGTGATTGCATCGGGGGGAGATGGGACGGTTTCGGCTGTAGCCGGAGCCGTGATTAATACGAATATTCCATTAGGAATTATCCCCAGAGGCACGGCTAATGCTTTTTCGGTGGCGTTAGGAATTCCGACGAATATTCAGGGGGCTTGTGAAGTGATTATTGCCGGATTAATCCGTACGATTGATGTGGCAAATTGTAATGGTTTACCGATGATTTTATTAGCTGGAATTGGGTTTGAAGCCGAAACGGTGAGTAAAGCAGATCGAGAAACGAAAAAACGCTGGGGGCCGTTAGCTTATATTATGGCAGGATGGCAACAACTAAACGAACAAACAGACTTTGAAACGGAAATAGAAATTAATGGTGAAATCAATCAATGTGAAGCCGCCGCGATTACGGTTGCCAATGTTGCTCCTGCTACTTCTGTTTTAGCACAAGGATTAGGTCAGGTGATTCCTGATGATGGATTGTTAGAAGTTTTAATGTATACCTCTCCTGTCGATAAAATGCAAGCCTTGGCGGGAATGGTGCGTTTATTAGGGGCGGGTTTACTGAAAACAGAAATTCAACGAGATAATATGATTGCCTTTCGGACTCAACGCCTTAAAATTACAACTAATCCTCCTCAAAAAGTTGTTTTAGATGGGGAAATTATTGGCACAACACCGATAGAAGTAGAATGTGTTCCTAAAGGATTAAAAATTATGACTCCTGCGATTTCTGCTGTACCAAATGTTGAAGAAGTTGCAACTTTGAATGAGGTTGAGATGGAAGTTAATGAAATAGAGAATAGCTTAGTGGAGATCCTCCCCCTTGAAAAGCCAGGGCTTTAAGAAATAAGCGATCGCCCTCTTTAACACAAATTACCATCAACCGAGAGTCTATCAAGTGATTCAAAGAGAAGTTCTTAAACTATTCCCTTGGTGGAAAATTTAAAGATAAGATAATTTAAGGAGAATCATTGATTAATTCAACATTGACACAAAAGCGAATTCCTAATATTTCTTCAAAAGCAGATTCCAGATGAGGGATTTTATCTTGAATCATTTTGAGTAAGGTTCGACTGGTAACACCTACACGGGTACTTTCAGGGCTTAATTCAATTAAACTTCCCTGCTGACGCAATAAAGTTTGGGTTCCTAATGGTCTAATTTGAGTTAAAACTTGATGCCAAATTTCATCTAAACTATCACAAGGAATAAACCCTAATTCTCCTGTATCTCCGTCTTCTTCAATATGAACTAAGCGACAATAACGGGCTTCAAACCCAAATTCTTTTAATTCTTTAAACAGTTCAGGAACCATCCCCGGTAAAGCCCAATATCGTCGAGGTATTTCAATTTCTAAACGAGCATAGGGTTTATCCGTTGTAAAATAAATTCCCAGGGGAACTCCTGCTTCTAATAAGGAGGTATCTACCGTATTTTCTTCCTCGGCGGTAATAGAATATTTGTCTAAACAGCTTTTGAATTGCTCAAATTTAGTTTCATATTCAAACAAGGAAAACCCCACCATAATCACAGTATCACCTAACTGTAAGCAACGTTTTTGTTGGGCAACTCCTAAGCGATAACGAATTAGACTCATGGCGCTATGTCTTAAGGATTGTTCAGTATAAATACTATTTCCATTTAATCCATGAGATTCTAAACGAGATAAAATGCGGGTCATATCTCTTTGAATTGCAACTTTAAATTGAAACAGGTGATCTCGTTCCTGTTGCAATTTTTGATAGTCTTGTTCTAGGTGATTTAATTTTTCTTCTGTATTTTTTAATTTTTGAGTTGCCGATTTTAATTGTTGGGAAAGGGTACTAATTTGGTGATGAGTTTCTTGACGTAGACGAAAATAATCGTGAATTAACCGGGCTGCATATTCAGGAGAATCAAATTCAAACCAATCACTTTGTAAGCGACGATAGGCAAACATTTCATGCAATTTTGTTTCATCTTTTTGAGGATCAGGAGTGCTAAAAACTTCAATGACTTTTAACGCATAGGGAATTTGATCATTAAGAATTTGATTCCGGGTTAATACCTGCAAAGATCTTTCAATTTTAAATCGTTTTGTTCCTTCTGCTTGTAATAGATAGATATTGCTCTCTAACTCTGTCATCTTAATTTAAACCTCATTTATGATCTGAATAGATGGCTTTTATTGTCAAAGGTTAGATTTAATTTTATCTCATTTCTAGGGTATTCAAAATTAGAATAAGTGTTGACAAAAGTTGAGTCTGGTTATCTGATGATCTGTATTGTTAACGAGATCATCAAACTCGATCAAGTCATCTAGCTACTAGGGCTAGGTCATGTTAAACTGCGGAACCAGAACGGGTAAACCAACAGTCATTGCGCTTATCAGCCGAAAATAGCTGTTCATGACTTCATTATAATAGATAAATTGCAGATCAAAACTTTTGTTCAATATAAACCATGATTAAAACCCACTCTATTCATGTTACTTTTAATCAAAAGACGGCTTTAGAAAAACAAGCACTCAGGGATATTAATTTAACAATTCCTGAAGGTCAGTTTATTACTGTTATTGGGAGCAATGGGGCTGGTAAATCAACCTTATTGAATGTTTTAACGGGGGATATTCTTCCGAATGCGGGTAAAGTTTGGATTAATGATCAAGAAGTAACCACTTGGTCAACATCAAAACGAGCGAAATTTGTAGCAAGAGTTTTTCAAAATCCCTTAGCCGGTTCCTGTGCGAATTTAACTGTTGAAGAAAATTTAGCGTTAGCCTATCGTCGAGGATGCTTTAGGGGGTTTCGTTCTGCTTTAAATCATCGCTTACGAGAGGAATTTCGCTGCCGTTTAGCACGGTTAAATTTAGGGTTAGAAAATCGTTTAGGCGATCGCATGGGATTATTATCTGGCGGTCAACGTCAAGCCGTAAGTTTATTAATGTCAACTTTAGCTTCCCATCAAGTTTTACTCCTCGATGAACATACAGCCGCCCTTGATCCTAAAACGGCGAATTATATTCTACAATTAACCCGTGAAATTGTGGCTGAAAACCGATTAACAACCTTAATGGTAACTCATAGTATGCGCCAAGCTTTAGATTTAGGCGATCGCACATTAATGTTACATGAAGGTCAAATTATTTTTGATATTTCTGGTTCAGAACGTCAGGGTTTAACCGTTACCGATTTACTGCATTTATTTGAAGAACAGCAACAGGAGTCTTTAACAGATGATGCCCTTTTATTGGGATAAATTCATCTTTGTGATTAAAAATATGGTAAAATCCCAGAAGATATTTTTAAGGGGAACGATAGTTTTTAACCGCCACAGGGTTAAAGTTGCGATTCATCGGAAATTAAAATAGGATTCAATCATTATTAAGGATGAATTTATGAATTTAGGATTACAACTTCGCTTAATTACTTTCCTATTAACGAGCAGTTTTCTTGTTTTGATAGGGGGTTGCGATCGCAATACAACTCAAACCAAACCATCGGAAGCCGTCGCTGAAGTCACGGCTACTCAACCTCCAAAACCCTATACAAAAGAAGCAGAATTAGTGGCTGTGGGTGATATTATGATGCACGGTGCTCAAATTAAATCCGGTTATAACCCGACTACAAAAACCTATAATTATGATAACTTTTTTACCGAAGTTAAAGGAATTTTATCCTCTGGAGATTGGATTATTGGTAACTTAGAAACAACTTTATCAGGCCCAGAAACGGGGTATACGGGATATCCGTTATTTAACGCTCCAGATCCCTTAGCCGATGCGATTAAAAAAGCTGGGTTTAATATTATTTCTACCACCAATAATCATTCCTTAGATCGAGGCGAAAAAGGGGTTTTAAAAACCTTAGAAAATGTGAAAAAACGGGGTTTAATTCCCATCGGTACAGCGACCTCAGCGAAAGAAGCAGCCAAAATCACTATCGTTGAAAAAAATAATATTTCTATGGCAATTTTAGGCTATAGCTATGGAACAAATGGTATTCCTATTCCCAAAGGTAAAAATTATTTAGTTTCTTTAATTAATCCTCAAAAAATCACCCAAGATATTACTAAAGCTCGTCAAGCTGGGGTTGATTTTGTTACCGTTATTTTACATTTTGGCTTAGAATACCAGCGTCAACCTAGTGCTGAACAAAAAGCCTTAGTTAAACAGTTAGTGAATGCAGGTGCTGATATTATTTTAGGGAGTCATCCTCATGTTGTTCAACCCTATCAAATTATTGAAAAAACAGGGAAATCAGAAAAACCGAAAAAAGCAGTTGTAATTTATTCTATGGGGAATTTTATCTCGAATCAACGGGAAAAATATCGAGATTTGGGGGTAATTTTTAAAGTCAAGGTTTTGAAAAAATTTCCTGATGAAACCACTGAAATTAAAGAGATTAAAGCCATACCCACTTGGGTACATCGCTATCGCCAAGGAGGAAAATATCAGTTTCGTGTCCTTCCGATTGAACAGGTGTTAAAAACTCGTAAACACCCCTTATTATCACCATCGGATTATCAACAGTTAGAAACCGACCTAAAAAATATGAATCGTCATCTCCATTCTTTTCAATAGAAATCCGGTTCCTTCAAGACACTTTCTTCTCCGCATCCGGAATCAGAATCAAACCATAGAAGAAAGAACTCAGATAGGTGGTACTGAGGCGGAGTAGAAAGTATGGAACTAAATCCGGTAACAGGTTTTGGTGTGACAGCACCGACAACAACAGAGGTGTCTCCTGACAGTTTACGCTCTCTGGTGCGTCAAATTGAAGCAGAACTATATTGTAGTGAAGTTTATAATATTGCTTTAAAAAGCTTACAAAAAATGTTAGGACAAGCGGCTAGTAAAGCCGAAATTGTCATTAAAGCGGTGGGACGAGAAGCTATTCAACTCGCTTTAAAACAAATTGCGAAACAAGAAACAGCAATTATCTGTACAACAGAATCTCCTTCGGTGAATGAGTCTATTTCTGTTACCGCCATTTCCTCAGATTATTCCTCCCCATCATCGGTAAAACAAAGTCCAAAAAAAACAAAATCTACTCCTCCCGAAGTTCAGATTTCGGTTGTTTCTCCCCTCGGTTTTATTGCTGGATATCAACCCCCAAATACAACCTCTGAATCCTCAGAAGAAACCTCGACTTCATCTGATATTTCTTCCGGGGACAATACCTCGCAAGTCCAATCTAAACGTCAACCCCTGACTCAAGCTGAAATTAATCAGAAAATTCATCAAAAGCAAAAAATTTATTTACAAGAAATTGGGGAAGAATTGCGAAAAGCGAGAGAATCCTATCACCTGAGTTTACAACAAATGCACTATTTTACTTTAGTTCCCCTGCATCATTTAGAAGCTTTGGAACAGGGAGAACTTGAGCGTTTACCAGAAGATATTTATATTCGAGGGTTTATTTGTCGGGTAGCGAATGCTTTAGGATTAGAAGGTGGGAAAATAGCAGCGTCTTTTCCCTGTTTAGAATTTAGCGGACAGGTTGGACAATATGGGTCTAAAGTCGATGTTGATTCAGAATTTTATCTCAATTCAGTGCATTTATATTTAGGTTATGCCGCTATTTTAGCAGGTTCTATGGGGGGTTTTGCTTGGTTATCTCAACAAAGTGTTCCTGATGTAACCCTTCCCCCTGATATTCAAAATTTATTAGAACAAAAATCGCCCCAATCTCATCGACAAGAATCATCAACTCCTATACCAGGAAGGCAATCAGACCACAATCAAATTCAGATTGGATTAGATTTTTCTCCTCCTGAAATGATGGATGGTGTGAGCGCTTAGTTCTTCTAAATTTTACCCTAAATTTTCTCAAAAATCACCGATAAATTATTAGCGGGCATGGGGATAATTCCTACTAACCGTAAATTTTCTAAGGTTGCTATTTCAACAACTGCTTCTAAATCTCTCACTCCCCATTCTGGGTTAGATAATCGTAACGAGGTATCAAAGATTTCATTACTGGGTGCAGTGTGTTTTCCCTGTTGTTTATAAGCCCCATATAAATATAAAATTCCCCCGGATGGCAAAATTCGATTTGCACCTGCCATTAATCCCAAGCAAGCCGACCAAGGGGAAATATGAATCATATTAATATTAACAATAGCAGTAATGGGGAATTCTGCCAAAGAAAAGGGCAATTTTAAATCGGGATCTTCAACTAACCAAGTTGATTTCTGCACATCTAATTCTAAAGGGGGGAATAAATTATCCGAGGGACAATCAGTTTGCCAAGCTAAAATACTTTCTCGCAACATAGGGTTAACTTCTGAAGGTAGCCATTTGCGGGGTTGCAACTGAGGCGCAAAAAATACAGCGTGTTGTCCTGTTCCACTGGCAATTTCTAAAATTGTTCCTGTGGCTGGAAGTATCTGCTTTAATACCTCTAAAATCGGTTGTTGATTCCGTTCTGTTGCTGGAGCATACTGGCGAGAGTTGTTGGAAATATTCATGAGGGTAATTAGGATTAGAATAGTGAAAGTTGACAATTAAGAGGTTTAGGAGTTGAGTTTACCATTCTGGATAACATTCAACGTCAGTATTTAAGATTTAGTCATTAGACAGAACCCCTAACGAATTTAAAACTGGGTCAAGTGATCCTTTAATCTTCATAAATTAATCGGGTTTCAATCCAAATATCAATAAATGTAAAGTAGATTTTACAAAACTTCATTAAGAAAAGCAAATTCTTTCTCATCCCTGATTCAAAAATAGGTACATCTTCCGATATAATTCCCCTCATGTTCAGGGGAATAAAAATGGACGACAGAGACAAAATATTAACTCAACTCGCCGAGGAACGATGGCGAGTATCTTTGGCTTTAACATTAGCCATGATGTTTATTTACTTCGGATTTATCTTATTAGTGGCCTTCAATAAGTCCTTAATGGGGTCTTTAATTATCCCCGGTTTAAGTTGGGGAATTTTGTTAGGAGCCTTAGTGATTATTTCAGCCTGGGTATTAATTTACTTCTACGTTAGCTGGACTAATAACTATTACGATCGCAAAATTGAAGACCTGATTAAGGATTAAGCCATGTCAACTACTCTTGGACAATTTAACCCCGTCGCTATTGTATTTTTCCTGCTGTTTGTGGTTGCTTCTTTAGGGATTACTTATTGGGCTTCCTCCCACACAAAAAGCGCGGCACAATTTTACACCGCCGGCGGACAAATTAGTGGATTTCAAAACGGTTTAGCCCTCGCTGGCGATTTTATGAGTGCGGCGAGTTTTTTAGGAATAGCAGGTTTAGTCGCCCTGAATGGTTTTGATGGATTAATTTACTCCATTGGCTTTTTAGTTGGGTGGCCAATTGTGATGTTTTTAATTGCTGAACCCCTGCGAAATTTAGGCACCTATACCTTTTCCGATGTAGTTGCCTATCGGATGCGTCAAACCCCGGTGAGAATTGCCTCAGCTATTGGCACTTTATCAGTAGTTAGTTTCTACTTAATTGCCCAAATGGTCGGGGCAGGTAATTTAATTAAATTACTGTTTGGGATGGAATATGAATTAGCCGTGATGATTGTCGGCGGTGTCATGTTAGCCTACGTCATTTTTGGCGGCATGATGGCAACCACCTGGGTACAAATTATCAAGGCTTTTTTGTTATTGGGGGGTGCGATATTATTAACCGTTTTGGTCTTATCAAAATTTGGTTTTAATCCCTTCAATTTATTTGCCGCCGCTGCCCAAAAATATGGGCCGGAAGTATTAGCTCCAGGGAAACAAGTTGCTAATCCTTTAGATGCCATTTCTTTAGGGATGTCTTTAATGTTTGGGACGGCTGGACTCCCGCATATTTTAATGCGTTTCTATACCGTACCCGATGCCAGAGCCGCGCGGAAATCCGTGATGTATGCCAGTTGGTTTATTGGCTTCTTTTATCTGCTAACCTTTATCCTCGGTTTTGGGGCGATGACCTTATTAGGTCGAGAACAAATTCAAGCCATTGATAAAGGGGGAAATATGGCAGCCCCGATGTTAGCAGAAGTTTTAGGAGGGAACGTTTTATTAGGGTTTATTGCGGCGGTTTCTTTTGCCACCATTTTAGCAGTTGTGGCGGGATTAACCCTTTCCGGTGCGGCAGCTTTATCCCATGATTTATGGGTGAATGTGGTGCGCGGAGGTTCGGCGGATGAAACCGAACAATTGAAAGTTGCTAGGGCCGCCACGATGTTTTTAGGGGCTTTAGCAATTGTTTTGGGAATCGTTTTTAAAGGACAAAATGTTGCCTATATGGTGGGTTTAGCCTTTGCGATCGCAGCGAGTGGTAATTTCCCGGCTTTATTGATGTCAATTTTATGGCGACGATTTACCACAAATGGTGCGGTTGCGAGTATGATTACCGGAACACTGACTTCTTTGTTTTTGATTTATTTGTCTCCCACCATTCAAATCGATTTACTCAAACATACAGAAGCCATTTTTCCGCTTAAAAACCCGGGTTTAATCACCATTCCGTTATCATTTGCCGTAGGAATTATTGTTTCTTTGCTAAAAAGCGATCGCCAAGCTTTTACCAAATTTGCAGAAGTTGAGCAATTGATTCATATTAGCGATTTACAATTTCCCTCTACCTTACCCGCCAAGGATATCGATGTAGAATTGTAAAAAACAACGATTGAGAAAAAGTTAGTAATTGCCTTTTTGTAGAGATTGATAAAAAGGCAATTACTTTTTGATATAGCAGGGAATAGCGAATACCGCAGGAAAAGAGTTCTCTGTTTAACGTGAGTTCGATGGGTTGCGATCGCATAACGATTGGGTAAAAATGAGGAATGGGGAATAATATATAATAGATCACTATGAGTCAAGTTACTTGTAAAATATAATTATGCAAATTACCAGTATCAAAATTAAAAACTATCGAGTTTTTGAAGATTTGAGAGTCGAGAATATCCCCCCTTTTTGTGTATTAATCGGTGCTAATGGTACCGGTAAATCAACTTTGTTTGATATTTTTGGTTTTTTGCAAGATGCTTTAAAAAATAACATTCGTCAAGCTCTCCAAATTCGAGGCGGTTACAGAGAAGTTGTTACCAGAGGCAAAGAAAAAGAAGATATAAAAATAGAGCTACAATTTCAGATGAATCTTTTAGGTAAAAAACGACTTTTTACTTATATATTGATTATTGGACAAGAAAATCGAAAACCCGTGATCCAAAGAGAAATATTGCTTTATGAACGCGGTGAATATGGCTCTCCCTATAAGTTACTTAATTTTAGTAAAGGTAAAGGTTATGCGATCACCAATGAAGAAAATTTTAGTCAACCCGATGAAGAATTACAAAGAGAAGAACAACAACTACAATCCAATGATATTTTAGCTATTAAAGGATTAGGACAATTTCAACGTTTTCAAGCCGCTAGTGCTTTTCGTTCCCTGATCGAAAATTGGCACGTTTGCGACTTCCATATTAGCAGATCATGGGGCAGTAAAGATTCACTTTATGCTGAACATCTTTCTCCCACTGGGGATAATCTAGCGATAGTTGCACAATATCTCTATCAAGAATATCCTAAAATTTTCCAAACCATTTTAACCAAAATGAAAGAAAGAGTCCCCGGCATTTCTACAGTAGAAGCAAAAAATACAGAAGACGG
Source organism: Planktothrix sp. FACHB-1365 (assembly GCF_014697575.1). Lineage (GTDB taxonomy): Bacteria > Cyanobacteriota > Cyanobacteriia > Cyanobacteriales > Microcoleaceae > Planktothrix. The sequence goes on from NZ_JACJSC010000040.1 coordinate 22,790, forward strand.
TAGATTAATTTTAAAATTTCAAGATGAAGCATTTAAAGATCCATTTATTGATCGTTATGTATCTGATGGCACAATGAAAATGTTTGCCTATTTAATTTTACTTTTTGATCCTAAACCTCACCCTTTACTTTGCGTTGAAGAACCAGAAAACCATTTATATCCCACTCTTTTAACCGAACTTGCTGAAGAATTTGCGAGTTATGCGAATAGAGGAGGACAAGTTTTTGTTTCTACCCATTCCCCTGACTTTTTAAATGCCGTTTCTTTAGACAGTATATTTTGGCTAATCAAAGAAAAAGGGATCACTAAAATGTCTAAAGCCTCAGATCACGAAATCCTCAGAAAATTAGTAGCAGAAGGAGATTTACCTGGCTATTTATGGAATCAAGGTTGGTTTAAAGGAGTTGCACCTTCATGAGTTATGACTTAATTTTTTTATTAGAAGAACCTTCGCTGAAAAATGTTTTAGAAGAAATCTTACCAAAAATCATTCCTGAGCAAATTTCATTTATTTGTATTGCTCATCAAGGTAAACAAGACTTAGCTAAATCTATTCCTATTAAAATTAGAGCTTTCAATAATATTAGCCCCAATACTCAATTTATCATAGTTCATGACCAAGATTCTCATGATTGCCAAAAACTTAAGGCTGAATTGTTACAAATTTGTCAAACGGCTGGACAAAATACCCCAATGATTAGGATTATTTGTCATGAACTAGAATCATGGTTTTTAGGCGATTTAGTGGCGGTAGAAAAAGCCTATAATCTTAAACCTAATAGTTTGAGTCAACAACAAAATAAGAGAAAATACCGTAATCCTGATCAACTTAACTGTGCTAAACAGGAACTCAAAAATTTAGTCCCAGAATATTACTCAGCTACTCACTCAAAACAAATCGCTCCTTATCTATCTCTAACCGATAATAAATCTAAAAGTTTTCAGGTTTTTATGCAAGGCATCAAAATGTTATTAGAAACCCAAATTATCAGAACACAAAAAAGTATGTGATCATGTTTTGGTAACTGCTATAGAGCGATCGCATCTAGCGTCCTAACTGTCTTGATGGTTGCTATCCCATTGAGGATGAGACTCTACAAAAGCGGTCACAATATCGGCAGGAACAGGTTTAAGAAAGAAATACCCTTGAGCATATTCACAACCGAGGGAACGTAATTGTGCCAGTTGATAAGCGGTTTCTACTCCTTCAGCCACAACATCTTTATTTAACGCATGAGCTAACCGAATAATCGTGCGAACAATGGCTAAATTTTCTCCGCCTTCATCCACTTCCATTTGTCCAACAAAAGAGCGATCAATTTTAATTGTATCAATGGGAAATCGAGGTAAATAACTTAAGGAAGAAAACCCGGTTCCAAAATCATCAATACTCAATTTTAATCCTAAAGACTTTAATTTTTTTAATAGATTAATGGTAGCATCTACATCATCCATAATCACACTTTCTGTAATTTCCAATCTTAATCCAGTGGGATTAATTTGAGATTGTTGAATAATCTCTTGAATTTGTTCAATTAAATCTTGTTGAACAAACTGTCTAGCCGATAAATTAACCCCTAAAATTAATTCAGGTTGCCAATGAAATTGCTCTTGCCATAGTTTTAATTGATAACAGGCTTCTTGAATTGCCCATTTCCCCATCGGGACAATTAATCCTGTCTCTTTTGCAACTGCTATAAACCCTTCTGGGGTGATTAATCCTTCTTCGGGATGTTGCCAACGAATTAAAGCTTCAAACCCAACAATTTGTCCTGAATTTAAGGAAACAACGGGTTGATAATATAAAACAAATTCTTGACGTTCTAAGGCTAATCTTAAACTGGTTTCTAATTTTAACTGTTCAATTCCATTAACGTGCATGGTCTGTTCAAAAACTTGAATCATACCTTTGCCTAAACTTCTAGCACGATACATCGCAGTATGGGCATTTCTTAATAAATACTCTGCCCTATTTTCAGCCGTTTCACTTAAAGCAATGCCAATGCTTAAGCTCATGAAGATATCATGATGATTTAATTGAAACGGAGAGAGCAAGGCGTTGTGAATACGTTCGGCTACAAATACTGCATTTTGAGGAGGTTTTAATTGTTCAATTAAAATGGCAAATTCATCTCCTCCTAAACGAGCAATCAGATCTTGATTTCTCAAACAAATTTTCATCCGTTCTACCATTTCAATTAAGAGTTGATTTCCCGCTTGATATCCTAAACTATCGTTAATTCGCTTAAATCGATCAATATTTAAAAATAGAACAGCACATTGAGATTGAGACTGTTTTGTTTTTGAAATCGCCCATCCCACTCGGTCTAAAAATAAGGTACGGTTGGGGAGTTGGGTTAAAGAATCATGCAAAGAATTGTGAATTTGTTTATAGGCAATAATTCCAGTTCCCGCTAAAAATAAGGAAAAAAGAGGAGCAATAATAGGAACCCAAGCATTTAATAAAAACAGTCCGTAGCTGGTTCCCAATAAACTCAAAATTCCCCCCATTAAAGCTAACCCTTGATGGAGAGGATGACGAATCCGCCACATGGATATTCCGCCCACCATTGCCCAAATTCCAATCCATACTATTTCTAAATATTGAGGTAAGAATACAAATAAATTAGAACGGGGAACGAGAATTTGAGAACCTAGAATTAAATAAGGTTTTTGAGAGGGATTATTCAAGGCAGCATTAATAATCTGGCTCACCATTTGACCATGAATTAATACCCCAGGCATTTTAAAATTCTCGGCAGCTTTAATACTATAAGGCGTTAAAAAAGCATCGGGAATACTAGGGGCTGTTGTTCCAATTAAAATGACTTTATTTTTAACCCAATCTGGGTTAACTTGATTTGATAAAACTTCAGTGATACTCACAATGCGGGCAACTTCTGGAGCTCGATAATTCAGCAGGATTTGATAACCTCGATCATCAATATTTCCATAACCTCCATCTCCTGATTTCAAAGCAAAAAATGTCGTTTTTCCCAGTTCCATATATTCACGATGACGGCTATTATTTTTAGGTTCAATTCCATGATTTTTTAAGTAAGTTAAAGCCATCTGTAAAGAAAAGGCAAAAACTGTTTGATCATCTTGACCACTGGCAAATAATAATTGCCGACGCACCACCCCATCAGCATCTAAAACTAAATCATTAAATCCAATCCGTTCTCGCTCAATTCCTGGGGGAGGTGGAACACTCGGATTTTTAGAATTTCCGATTTTCGTAATCACAATTACATTATCCGCTTTTAACTGCTTTAATAACTCTTTACCCCCCGGTTCTTGCGGTAAATCTCGATATAAATCTAACCCAATAACATCAGGTTGATGTTGCTGAAGTTTGGCAAAAACCTGTGCTAAAACTTGATCTGTAAGAGGCCATTTTTTTTGAGATTGAATATCCTCTTCGGTAATCGCAACAATTAATAAATTAGGGTCGGGTTCGGGAATGGGTCGCAAACAAACGAAGGCATCAAACATCCTTAATTCAAAGGATTCTAACCCTCCTAATTTTTGACATCCCACCACAAACAAGGTGACAATTAAACTGGTTAATAAAGCTGGGGATAACCGCACTGAGGTTGGTAAGATGTTGCCTTTGTCCCTAAGCATCCCAGACACCTGATGGCGCATCTTAACCCAAGATTCGAGAAAACTGAGCTTTCGAGAAAACATGAATTCAAGGTAAAATACAATAAGAAACCATTTTAAGTAAATTCCTCTTTTGGGTATAATTTACAGGAAATCTTTTCTATCACTGGAAATTCTGGGTTCGGTGTATTCTAAACAAAGCTCATCTTTTATAGTTCACACCCTTATTCCCTCCCTATTCTAATTTCCTTTGGAACAACTTCTCAATTTTATCGTTGTATTTAAGGCTAATCCGTGCTGGTATGACTAATTCACTTCCGATTCCTGTGATTGTTAATGGTGCTGGTGGAAAAATGGGCCGCGAGGTGATTAAAGCGGTGGCGGCTTCCCCTGATATGACCTTGTTAGGGGCGATTGATCATAACCCCGCTTATCTCGAACAAGATGCTGGAACTTTAGCGGGGATTGATCCCTTGGAAGTTCCGATTATGAATGATCGCGAAGGACTTTTAGCCATGGCCGCCCAGGAAAAACAACTGGGGGTCATGGTGGATTTTACCCATCCTGATTCAGTGTATGACAATATTCGGGCTGCGATCGCCTATGGAGTGCGTCCGGTTGTGGGAACAACGGGGTTAAGTCCGACCCAAATTCAGGAATTAGCGGAATTTGCTGATAAAGCCAGTACCGGTTGTTTACTCATTCCCAATTTTTCCATTGGAATGGTATTGTTACAACAGGCAGCAATCTCAGCATCTCGCTATTTTGATCACGTTGAAATTATTGAATTACATCATAATCAAAAAGCCGATGCACCCAGTGGAACAGCAGTACAAACGGCGCAATTATTAGCAGAATTAGGGAAAACTTATAATGTTCCCTTAGTTAAAGAAACGGAAAAATTAACCGGAGCCAGAGGAGCCGAAGCCGGAGAAGGAATTCGGATTCATAGTGTCCGTTTACCGGGGTTAATTGCTCATCAAGAAGTGATTTTTGGGGCGGCGGGTCAAATTTATACCTTGCGTCATGATACCAGCGATCGCTCTTGTTATATGCCCGGAGTTCTCTTAGCCATTCGCAAAGTTGTACAACTCAAAACCTTTGTTTATGGGCTAGAAAAAATTTTATAATGGGCAATAGGGAATGGGCAATGGACAACAGAGTAAGAAGCGAAGATATAGAATCTTCAGTTAACGAAGATCCCCTAGGGAACTAGGATGGTTATTGCTCTTATCATCAAGATTGAAATATAAACCCCTATAGCCTATTCCCTTAAATCACTGATTAGAACACTTAAAAAATAAATGATCATTACCCATTACCCGTTCGTAATTCTCCATTCGTAATTCGTAATTAAAAAAAATGCTTGTTCCTATAACTCGTCAAACTTTTGAAGACTTAATTCCAGCCGCTGCGACGGGTGAACAGTACAAATATTGTTGGGGAAAACCCAGAGATTTTCTAAAACGATTATTAGTTTCTGCGGTTTGTTTAGCCGTTTGGATTTTTCTGGAATATAACGTCGAAGGTGATGCGCTGAAAATCCTAGTGTTAATTGCTGGAATTATCTCCTGTTTATATTGGTTATGGATGCCTGTTTGGGAAGCGAGTTGGCGGAATGCTAAATATCGAAAATATCCCTATGCTGGATTTTTACAGGGAGAAATTCTCGATTTTTATATTAGTGAAGCCGTGACGGAACAACAGGAATCGGTCAATAAACGGGGAGAATTGATTATTATTGAAAACTTAGAACGCCGAATTAATGTTGAAGTCGGGGATGAAACCGGGTTTACAACCTTAATTCAAGCGCCTTTAAATCGCAATCACAAACGGTTGCGTCGGGGTCAAGTTGCCCAAATGGTGGTCATGTCTTATTTAGATGATTTAAGCGAAATTAATGAAGTTTCTGATATCTATATTCCCAGCCAAAATCTTTGGGTAAGTGACTATCCTTATGTCCGTCGAGATATTTTTCAAGAAATTAGTCGCCGTTTCCAATCTCGTCGTGCCCCGAAAAAAGCACCTCCTTCCTCTAAAACGTCCGCTATTGAACGCTATGATCCAACGAACCGTTATCAGCAAAGGTATGATGATTCAGAACCCTAAACTTAAATTTTAGGGGGTATAGAACTCCCCACTAAAGGTAAAGTTTGATTCTGAACTAATTCAACAAAATTATCTAAAATTTTAAGTCCAGCAGTTGAGGATTTTTCGGGGTGAAATTGTACCGCCATGAGGTTATTTTGACCAATAGCCGCCGTGACAATTTGACTCCCATGTTGAATGGTGGCGGCGGTTAAATTCTGATCTGTGGGATCAACATAATAAGAATGAACAAAATAAACCCAAGGTTCTGAACCAATGGTTTTCCACAACGGTAAATTCGGTTGTGTTAAACACAGTTGATTCCAACCCATGTGGGGAATGGTTAATCCCGGTTCTGACTTGAAGCGTCGCACTGTTCCAGGGAATATTCCTAAACCGGGTTCTTGACCTTCTTCTGAAGATTCAAACAGAATTTGTAAGCCTAAACAAATCCCTAAAAACGGAACACCCGAATCAATCACATCTTGAATGGGTTCTACTAAGTAACGCGATCGCAAATGTTGCATGGCGGGGTCAAAGGAACCCACTCCGGGTAAGACAACTGCATCTGCGTGTTTAATTTCTGTTGCTGAGTCAGTGACGTGGGGGTGTGCACCCGCTTTTTCCAAGCCTTTACAAACGGAGTGCAAATTCCCCATATCGTAGTCAATAACGGCGATCACAGACATTGATTGCTGTCCTTATCCTGTGGGTTAAAATAATTCTAATTTTACCATAACTATCAACATCTGTTTTCAGATGTGAGAAATTATAAAGCTTCATTTCCCACTTTTCGGGCTGCCTAGTTTTTACTTTCCCTATACTATAGTGATAAAAGAAGGATTAGAAAGTAATTTAAATTAATAACAGATTACTATTAACACTTGACTTTTGAACTAATAACTGATCACTGATGACTGATCACTGATCACTGATAACTGATAACTGATTAACTACCATTGCGGGGAAGATCGCAGTAAATTAACTGCTTGTTCAGGTGTTAACGCTTCTGAGAAAAAATACCCTTGACCAAAATCACAATTTAATTGCCTTAATTTTGCTAATTGCTGGGCTGTTTCGATGCCTTCTGCAATTACATTCATTCCCATCTTTTGAGCAATATTAATAATCACCGGAACTAAGCCTAATCTTTGCGGGATTTCATCTAATCCTTGAATAAAGGATCGATCAATTTTTAAGGTATCTACAGGAAAAGAATGGAGATAACTCAAGGAAGAATATCCGGTTCCAAAATCATCTAAACTCAGTTGAATTTCTCGTTGTCGTAACTGATTTAAAATAATCTGTGCTGTTTTCAAATTATCCATAATGGCACTTTCTTTAATTTCTAATTTTAAAGATCGAGAATTCAGACGAGTTTCTTGAAGAATTTCATCCAGTTGACTAATTAAATTACTTTGGGTAAATTGTCGCGGGGTGAGATTAATACTAATGGTTAACGGAATTTCCTGAAATTGTTGTTGCAAATCATGGATTTGTTCTGTCGCTTGTCGTAAAATCCAATTGCCAATTTCTATAATTAAACCAGTTTCTTCTGCCACGGGAAGAAACTTAGCGGGAGGAATTAAACCCTGTTGAGGATGATGCCAACAGACTAAGGCTTCAAATCCGACAATTTTACCTGTTTTTAAAGCAATAATCGGTTGATACTTAACGGCTAATTGTTGTTCTTTAATCGCCGTGCGTAAATCGGTATCAAGTTGTAAAAAAGATAAGGCATTTTGGTACATAGAAGGATCAAATATTTGATAACAAGAAGTTCCCCGGTATTTTGCACGATACATGGCCGTATCCACATCGCGTAAAATTTGTTCCGGTCGGGTATAGTCCCGTTGACTATAGGCAACTCCAATACTGGCATTAATATAAATCGGATAAGTTAAAATAGAAAAGGGTTGAGCTAAAATATCAATAATGGTTTCTGCCATTTTAATCGCGGTTTCAGGGTCAGTTAAATGGGTTAATAAAATGGCAAATTCATCTCCCCCAAATCGAGCCAAAATATCCACATCAGGAAACGCCGATTCTAATCGTTGGGCTATGGCAATTAATAATTGATCCCCAACGGAATGACCCAAAGAATCATTAATCACTTTAAAGCGATCGCAATCTAAAAATAAAACGGCAAATTGACAATTGGGATCAGCTTGTAACTCCTTCAGGGCGACTTCTAAACGTTGAATAAATAAAACTCGATTGGGTAAGGTCGTCAACTCATCATACAAGGCTTTTTTAAGCAGTTGAGCATGAACCTCTTCTAGTTGTTGGGTGCGTTCCTTAACCCGGTTTTCTAATTCTGTATTTAATTCTACAATTTTTTTCCGAGCAAATTGTAACGACAGTTGATTTTGTACCCGTACTAAAACTTCATCAAATTGAAACGGTTTAGTAATATAATCTGCTGCCCCAACAGCAAACCCTTTAAGTTTATTCTGAACTTCATCTAAAGCACTTAAAAAGATCACCGGAATTTCAGTGGTTTTAGGATTTGCTTTAATCGACTTACAAACCTCATACCCATCCATTTGAGGCATCATAATATCTAATAAAACTAAATCAGGAGCTTGAATTTCAATCGCTCTTAATGCGATGATGCCATTCAAAGCTTGGCGCACGTCATACCCACGCCGAATCAGCATCTTTGATAATAATCGTAAGTTTTCAGGATTATCATCAATGATCAGAATATTGCCGCTATAAATATCAGGTTGTTTGTGAATCATTGTTTTTTCCGCACCGAATCTTCAGGCTGTTTCGCCCATTCCATGACTTGATCAAAGTGAAAGTTATCCACTAAATCACTCAAATGTTGAGCCATTGCTTCATGTTCAGGTGGAATTTGACCAATTAGCTGAAGTAACAAACGATCACTACATTGAGCCGCCGCATAATAGAGTTGTTCGACCCATTCTGGTGGCATGATCTCTAATGCAGGGGAAATAACCAAAGGTGAAGAAAGAGTAGGGGGGGATAGAGGAAGTGATCCTAGCCGTTGAGACAAAAATTCGGGCGCATATTGATATTCCACCTTTAAATATTCACTTATTTTGTCCAAAAGTTCATCCTCTTGAAATGGAATACACAAAAAATCATCAAAACCAACCGATAAAGCCAACTGTTTATCCTCCTCCGATCCCGATGGGATCATGGCTAGAATAATCGTTTGATGGGGAAGTCCTTCCTCAAATTCGGTTTCAGAGTTTCTGAACTCAGGTGAATCGTCAAGGGGACATTCTTCTAGGCGAATTCTTTGAATGGCTTCATAACCACTCATAATCGGCATCCACATCTTCATGACAATTAAGTGGGGTTTCCAAACACGGTGGAGGATTAAACCTTCCTGACCATTTTCTGCTTCACGGACTTGAAACCCCATTTGTTCCAGAAACTGAGTCAGATGAGAACGCCAAGCAATTTGATCTTCCACGACCAACAAACGATAGTTCGGTTGATTGGGAGATAAACCGATAATTTTCCCCGAAGCGGAAACCGGATCTTGAGATTGAACTTCTCCAAGTTGGACAGGAATCACTAAAGTTAATTTTACGCCTTGATTGGAGTAACGTTCCATCACCATTGTTCCTTCCATCAGATGCAAAAATTGTTGACTCATGGGTAAGCTCAAATGTTCTGCTTCTGCAAAGGCTAGACTCCTTTGAACGGATGTAAAAGGTTTAAATAAATCTTTAATTTCTAGGGAATCTTGATTCAACACGGTGGTTTCAATTTCAAATTCAAGTTTGATGGCTTCTGGCGGAGAATCCGATGGCGAAGGGGACATGAGAACCTCCGAATTGGGCAATAGGGCTTTAACGCGCCAGCATAACGTTCCCGCTTCTGTCCAAGTCATCAAATGTCCTAAACAATTTAAAAGAATTTGCCTGAATTTATTTTCATCGGCAATAATCCATTGGGGAAGATTTGGATCTCGTTCTACCTCAAATTTTAAGCCTTTCGATTTAATTTTGGTACTCAGTAAATCTTGGACATAATCTAACCCCTGAAATAAATCAAACTGGGTGGGATTCAGACTAATTCGGTCAGCTTCTAACTTCGACATTTCCAGAATATCGTTAATTAGAGCTAATAAATGTTTTCCACTTCGATGAATAATCTTGATCTGTTCTTGTTGCTCATAACTCAGACTCGAATCTCGGTTCATCAGTTGAGTAAAGCCTAAAATTGCATTTAGAGGCGTGCGTAATTCATGACTCATATTCGCTAAAAATTCACTTTTAGCTCGGTTGGCTGCATCCGCCGCTTCTTTGGCTTGACACAATTCTTCCGACTGTTGTTGGGTATGAGTTAATAACGCCACTTGTTGTAACGCCACTCCTAATTGGGCACCAATTTGTACGACTAAATTAATTTCTGATTCCTGCCATTGACGGGAATTAAAATGTTGATATACCGCCAACAGTCCCCACAATTTTAGCCGCGAGGAAACCAAGGAAGAAGTCGCTGTTGATACCGTTTGGCAGAAAATCGGAACAATTAAGTAGGATTTTACCTGCATTCGTTCTAACAATTGCAAATAACAATCAGGAAATCCAGCTTGATAAATATCATCAATACACAAATAGCTCAGACCATCCCGATGCACTCCCTCTTGAATATCTCGAAGATAAGTATCTTGAACCCGATCTTCTTGGTTTAAACTTAATAAAACACAATTTTCAGGTTCCAAAATTGTCGGATCAAAATCGGGATCATGAATGGATTGATACAGGAGAGATTGACAACCAGATACCAAAGATTCTGCTACAAATTGACCCCGACCATCGGTATTAAATTGATAAATTCCGACTCGATCACTGTTTAATTCATACCGTAATTCTTGAGTGGTGGTGCTGAAAATTGTATCTGCATCCAACGTTTGGCGCATTCGACCAATCATTCGGGCTAGGGTCTGTTGACGTTGGGCTGTTTCTCGTAGTACGGTTTCGGCTTGTTTATTTTGAGTAATATCAATAATTAAACCATCCCATAAAATGCTACCATCAACTTGAGGTTCAGGACGGGCATTTGCTTGTAACCATTTGATCTGACTTGAAGCCGTGATAATTCGCCAGGTATAAGTCCAAGGACTTAAATATTCAGCAGAATCACAAATTGAATTGAGCACTCCTTGTAAATCTTCTCGATGAACTTTGGCGAATAATTGATGGACATCAATCATCGCCTGGGAGGGAGATATCTCATATAAATCCCAACACCCAGAACTAATATAGGGTAAACTCATAGAACCATCGGGATGCAGCATAAATTGATAAATCACCCCCGGTATATTATCGGCTAAATTTTGATAGCGAGTTTTACTTTTTTCTAAGGCTTGTTGGGTTTCTTGAGTGGTTTGACGAATTGCAATTAATTCTCCAATTAGTTTCAGCCAATTTTGGGTTTCTATTGTCCATCCTTCTATAGAATGGAAATTAATAATCCCCATAAATCCTTTGGTTTTTCCAGATTTCATTAAGGGAATAAAAATCAGGGATTGACAACCGATACAACGCAGAGTTTTGAGATCTTGAGGGGATAAATCAAGACATTCATCTAAATTGGCGATCGCTAAAATTTCGGTTCTTTTAGATTGTAATTGTTGATGAATCCAGGGTAAAGTTTGCACCGATAAAACCGGGTTAGAATGGGTTCCATTTTGGGGTTCATTCAGCCACCATTGAGCCGTAATATTCCAGGGAGCATGGGGAGAATTACAATTAAAAATAAATGTCCAATCACACTGGAGAAACTGAGCAATTTCTTGTAGGGTAGAACGAATTGTATTTTCTAGGGTTTCATTAATAAACAGCCGAGAAATATGGCTAAGGAGATGATCCATTCGGGATCGATATTCCAATAATTCTTCTGCTAATTGTCGTTCTAGTTCCGCCCCGGCTCGATCAGCAAAAATTTTCAGAATAGATTCTTGACTAACATTCAGTTGTTTATTATGAATATCTATAACAATTAATATTCCAATAATATCATGATCAGAATTAAATAAAGGAATCCCCCAATAACTTTGGGCTTGTAATTCTGTCAAGTCTCGATCATCAGGAAATAAAATCTGTACATTTTCGCTAAAATGACAGGACTGAGCCATTTTAATCACCTGCTCACAGGGGGTTCCTATTAAGTCATAAAGCAAGCGATCACTCCATTTTTCCCCATCCCAAAAAGCTAAATTAGCAAGTTGAGGGGGAGCAGTCTTTAAAAGTTTAAAAACCCCCACATAACGAACTTGTAAAACTTCCGCTAAATAGTAAACGCAGGAACGAAAAAACTCTTGACCTGTTTTGGAAGCCGTTCCTTCCACAATCATTTGTAAGGCGCGTTCCGTTGTTTTTTGTTCTGTAATATCCGATGCAGTTCCCGTTATCCCAATCACGTCTCCTTGAGCATTATAAACCGGAAAGGCATTCACTAACAAATGTACCCATTTTCCTGATTTAGAAACATTAATCAGGTGGTGTCGGACTAAAGCTTGACCTGCTAATACTGGTTGAAATACCTTTTGAACATAAGAAACTTGAGTCAGAGGAACAAAATGGGAAAAAAGACGACCCATCACTTCTTCGGGTTCGTATTCCAGAATCGTTTTAACGGCTGGATTCACAAAGGTATAACACCCTTTTAAATTTGCTGACCAAATAATATCTTGAGAAGTTTCAACTAAATTCCGATATTTTTTTTCACTTTTTCTTAAAGCTTCTTCAGCTTCCTGCCGATCTTGTTGAGCTAATTCTTGCTCGGTAATATCATTAATAATTGATAAAATACAAATTTTTTCTTCTAATGCAATTAATTCTGCTGATAATAACAACGTTTTGATTTGACCCCCTTTGGTTCGCTGTTGAATCATTTGATTATGAATCGAATTTCCCTGTTGCAGATATTGTTTTAATTGAGATTCATCTTCAGGATTAACCCACAGGTTTAACTCAATCGCCGTTTGACCAATGACTTCAAATTCTTCATAGCCAAAAGTTTTGAGAAAACTGGGATTAACATCTAAAAAATAGCCTTCATCATAGGTGATTAAAGTAATAGGATTCGGACTATTAAAAAAGGCTTTCGTAAATTTTTCTTCCAGTTGTTGACGGGTTGTAATTTCAGCCCGGAGTTGCAGATTTTGGGCTTTTAATTGACGATGTAAACTTTGGATCGTTAGTTGATGGTGAATACGAGCCAAAATTTCATCTTTTTGTAAAGGTTTAGTTAGATAGTCTGCCGCCCCAATTTGAAACGCTTTTACTTTTTCAGAAACCTCTTCAATTACGCTAACAAAGATAACCGGAATATGCTGCGTTGTCAAATCAACTTTCAGACGTTGACAGACTTCATATCCATCCAAACCGGGCATCATAATATCCAATATGATGACATCTGGAAGAGTTTCCCTGGCAACCTTTAATCCCAATTCCCCAGAATTAGCGAGTTGAACTTGGTAGCCTTGCAAACTCAGGAGTTTTCCTAAATATTTAAGGTTGATCGGAGAATCATCAATGATTAAAATATTAACAGCTTGATATTCAGCTTTCATCCATCCAGTATCCTGATTGAGCCAGCCCTCAGTAATCCGTCATCACTCATCAGTCGTCTGTTATCGGTTAAGGGTTAACTCAAAACCCATTTTAGATAACAGATAACTGATGACTAATTCCTGATCCTAAGCTTTTTTTAATAATTCTGCCCGGATCGAGCCGCCTTTCCACGTCCATTCCTCTCGTTCCTCCGTTGGGACAAACTGTGCCCACAGACTCCCTGGAGCCACTTCATAGAAATGGTCGATCTGTGCGATCGCTATTTCTCCCCAAGGTGCTCTCACCTGGATCAGATCCCCCAAATGAAAAACATCCCCGGTTGCATTTTGGGCTTCTTCGAGTTCAACCCAGGGTTTAGGGGGTGTGTGATCTACTCGCCGAGGTTTACTAAAAGAGGGTCTATTTCTATCAGAATCAGAATGTGGACGGGAAGGACGAATGGATTTTTCACTTCCTGCGGGTGTCAATTGAATTTCCAGAGCAGGTTTGGGTCTGACAATAGCGGGGGGGGTTTTCTCGTCCATGAATCAACGGCTCCATCAAGAATGAATGTGAGTAGTTTAGATCAACATTCTAGACCTTGTGGATGCTTCCGTGCCAAGCCACGAGGTTCTGTTCGTGTCAAAACACAATTCAAAACAAATCAGCCCTAGTAAACGTGTTAGGTTAGGTTTAGTCTAACCTTTCCTCGGTGTCTTTACCTTGAGCTTGAAGTTCTCCGACCGTTCTATCCTTTGGGAATCTAATTTAACAGGTTTATTTGTTTTTAGCGAGAGAGATTTACCGTTTCAGGAGTCACCCCGTCATGAATAAAAATCAGCAAGATCTTCGTCGTAGTGCCGCCGAAAAATTCATTGAGTCTTTTGATCAAGAATTATTAAGTGCATTTCAAGAGCCCGATACCGTGACTCCCCCCCCTCAAGCTGCACCCCCAGAAAAATCGGGTTCTTCCTCTCCTCGTCCCTCTAAACACCCGGAAGGGATTAGTTTATCAGATTTGGAAGAAGCAATTTCTGATATTGAACAATATTTAAAAGATCGACATACACAAAAATAAAGGCAAGGGGATCAGGCAGAGCAGTAGAGTAAGCTTTACCCGTTAACCGTCACACCCCGGTTCGTTGGCGTTGAGCTTCATAGAGCATCAGGGCCACACAAATGCCAACATTCAGAGACTCTACCCCTCGCTGTAAGGGAATTTGAACTTGATGATCCGCTAAAGCCTGAAGCTCAGGAGAAAGTCCACCCCCTTCATTCCCAAAGACCATCAACGTGGGTTGGGTAAAATCTAATTGCCAATAGGATAGGGAGGCTTGGGGAACTGTCGCTACAATTTGTAATCCTTGTTGCTGAAACCGGATAATATCGTCGGCTAAATTAAAGCTTACTGTTTTATTTAAACGAAACCAAGCTCCCGCAGAGGCTCTTAACACTTTGGGATGATCTAAATCGACACTATCAGCACTCAGCCACAACCCATCTACTCCGGCGGCGGTTGCGGTGCGAATAATAGTTCCTAAGTTACCCGGATCTTGTAACGTTTCTAAGGCAATTCCTAAACCCTGAAGTGCTTGGGGTTTTGACTCCAGGCGAGGGGCTAAGGCAATTACGCCATCAGGATGAACCGTTGTCGCCATTGCTTCGAGTACCTCTGGACTAACCAATTCAAACCGGGGAGTTTCTTGGCGTAAACTATCCCATAACGGTTGGTGACGATCTTGCCACAGTGAAGTATAACAAACTGTGGTTAAGGGATGGCCCGCAGCAGAAGCTTCTTCGACTAAGTGGGTTCCTTCTAATAAAAATAACTGTTGTTCTTTGCGTCCCTTCGCTTGGTGAAGTTTGCGAATTTGCTTCACTAATGGATTTTGCAGACTCGTTAACATGATCACTGTGGAACAGGCATCTTGCCTGTTAAATCGTTAAATCGGGTGTGGCCTACCAAAAGAGTAAAATCAGATTAGGGCGCGGAAACCACGCCCCTACCTGTCAGATGCGGAACCCGGGACTTGAACCCGGAAGTCCTTGCGAACACTAGAACCTGAATCTAGCGCGTCTACCAATTCCGCCAGTTCCGCTTTTTTATTCATTTGCACAATTATCAATCTTGTCATGGTTTTGTAAATTTGTCAATCCCTCTTTCGATTTAATTAGAGCAGGGGACAGGGAACAGGGGGACAAGGGGACAAGGGGACAAGGGGACAAGGGGACAAGGGGACAAGGGGACAGGGGGACAAGGGGACAGGGGGAGGAGAGGGAAGGGGAATGATTAATTATCGAGAGTTGTTTTTACCCCTCACAAAAACCCATTATTTACAGGTAGGGGTGAGGAGTAAGGTTTAACCAATTATTTTAATACCGTTTTAGAGACAATTCGGGTTTTCTTCTTATCAGCTTCCGATAATTCTTCTCCTGATTGTAAGCGAGTGGCGCTGGTTTGTAGCACTGTTGCTGCATTTTTATCTCCCATTTGTAAAGCGGTTTTAGCCGCAGTTTGTAACATCGTTGCGGCTCCAGCGCGATCGCCTTGTTGCAATTTCGTTTCTGCAATTTGAGTTTGACGATATTTGGCTAGAGCTAAAATTTGTTGTTGTACAAATCCATCAGCTTTCGGTTGATAGGAACTCACAAAATTTCCGTCCACCCAGATCGGATCAGAATATAAATTTTGTAAGTCTAAAGAAGGATCATCATAACGAACTTGCACTTGGGCGATCGCTTGTTTTCCTTCAGAAAATTGACCAAAATATAAATTGGCTAAGACCACCCGTTCGACATCTTTCATCACATCCCCTAGACGAACCATCCATTTTTCTCCTTCTTTTTGAACAGGTAATTCAATCGTATCAGGGGCGACTTGGGCGATCGGTTTGAGTTCGGCTAACCGCACATTGGGCATTAAATCCAACAGTAAATAGGCATTGGTTAACCCCACGGACTGCATTTTATTAAATAAACGGCTAAATTCATCCAAAGCTTGTTCAGGACGTTCAATATAAGCTAAACTTCCCCCCGCCGCATCAGCAATTTCTTCTAAAACATCCGAGTTCCAATCTTCCCCAAACCCTAAAGTATTGATGGTTAAGTTATAATTGGCAGCAAGTTGGGCTAATTTCAAACACCGGGTATTGTCGCCGTGTTCGTTTTCACCATCGGTTAATAAAAAGGCTTGAGAAATTCGTTCGGCTTTGCCTTTCCCTAATTCCTCAATGCCTAATTTTAGCCCTTCATCAATGGCTGTCCCCCCGGATGTTTTTAACGCTTGAATTTTGCGTTTAATATTGTCCAAATCTTTAATATCTTGATTAGGAATTAAAACCTTAGCGCGATGATCAAACGCTATAATAGAAATGCGATCGCCGGGTTTTAATCGATCCACTAACTCGATCGCCGCCTGTTTGACAGTTTCTAAGGGTTTTCCACTCATGGAACCGCTATGATCTAAAATCAGGCACAAATTCAAAGGGACATCAGCATCAGTTTGGGAGGGAAAAGCCGAAATGGAGATCGCAAGCTGACGTTGACTGGTAGCCTGGGAGACATCGAAGTTGGGATCGCTAAGAATCGCTTGCAAACTGACTTTCATAGGATTACCTGGAGTTGCGCTACTATTTTTATAAGTTTAAGGATGAGAATTCCTCATGAGAGAACCCATTCAAGCTGTGCAATCGGCATATTCTTACACCGATAGCCCGATTCGGACTCCCCCGCCAGATTTGGAATCCCTTCTATTGAAGGAAAGGATTGTCTATCTGGGACTTCCCCTGTATTCGTCCGATGACATCAAACGTCAAGTGGGGATTGATGTTACTGAACTGATTATCGCTCAACTGCTTTACTTACAGTTTGACGATCCAGAGAAACCCATCTATTTCTACATCAACTCAACGGGAACTTCCTGGTATGGAGGAGATGCAATTGGGTTTGAAACCGAAGCCTTTGCCATTTGCGATACCCTGGGCTATATTAAACCTCCGGTTCATACCATTTGTATTGGTCAAGCCATGGGAACTGCTGCCATGATTTTAGCAGCCGGAACCAAAGGATATCGGGCGAGTTTACCCCATGCCACCATTGTTTTAAATCAAGCTAAAAGTGGGGCGAGAGGTCAAGCAACGGATATCCAAATTCGGGCGAAAGAAGTTCTTGATAATAAAAGAACAATGTTAGAAATTTTGTCAAAAAGTACCGGACAATCGGTGGAAAAAATTTCTAAAGATACGGATCGGATGTTCTATTTGACACCCGATGAAGCCAAGGAATATGGTTTAATTGACCGGGTGTTAAAAAGTCGGAAAGAATTGCCTTCATTGGTGGCAACGGTTTAACATTAATTTAGACTTCAAAAGGGGTAAAGCTATGCCTATTGGGATTCCGAGTGTTCCTTATCGTCTTCCAGGTAGTCAATACGAAAGATGGATTGATATTTATACCCGTTTGGGTGTAGAACGGATTTTATTTTTAGGTCAAGAAGTCACCGATGGGTTAGCCAATCGCATTGTCGCCCAAATGCTGTATTTAGATGCGGAAGATTCTAATAAACCCATTTATTTGTATATCAATTCTCCCGGAGGATCGGTAACAGCAGGGATGGCAATTTACGATACCATGCAATACATTAAAGCCGATGTGATTACCATTTGTGTGGGTTTAGCGGCTTCAATGGGAGCATTTTTATTAGCCGCAGGAAGCCCTGGAAAACGTTTGGCTTTACCTCATGCTCGGATTATGATTCACCAACCTTTAGGAGGGGCAAGGGGTCAAGCAACGGATATCGAAATTGAAGCAAAAGAAATTTTGAGAATCCGCAGCTTGTTGAATGATATTTTAGCCAGTCGTACCGGGCAAACGTTGGAAAAAATTCAAAAAGATACGGATCGAGATTATTTTCTCTCGGCCCAAGAAGCCAAGGATTATGGTTTAATTGACCAAGTGATTGAAGAACGGGTTCCCGTGGCATTAACCGCAGGTTAACTGTTTATTATTCACAACAATTGGTGGGTTTTGCCCACCAATTCACCCTGTAATTCTTTTTCTACATTAATCAAATCACTGATCGCATTAGTGATGGATGCAACAGATTACTATCGACAATTAGGATTAAGATTCGGCGCTAGTTTAGAGGCGGTGAAATCGTCTTATCGGAAGTTAGCCAGACAATATCATCCTGATGTGAATCCGGGAAATGAAGCTGCTAGAGAAAAGTTTATGGCGATCACAGAAGCCTATAAATTTTTGTTAACCGTAGCCAAACCGGAAGCAGAATTAGAACCTGTAACGGCTTCAACTAAACCCGGAGGATCTCAGTCGGGATTTTCTCACTATCAAGCTCCAAAAGTTACAATTAAACCTAAAAGTCCACCGATTCAATTTAATGTTGAATTAACCAAAGAAGAACAAAAAATTAAACAAAATTCCTATTTAGAGTTACAAAATTTATTAAAAAATAAGCGTTTTCCCCGTGCGATCGCTTTAATTGAAGGGTTAGCCCAACGGATTCCGAATGACCCTGAAATTCGCCAATGGCAAGCGATTTCCTATCAACGTTGGGGGCGACAATTGATTTTAGAAAAGCAGGTGGAAAAGGCTAGAAATTATTTAAAGAAAGCATTAAAAACCGATCCCCATAATCGAGCCTTATGGGCGGAAGTTGAACGAGATTTTAGGCAGTTGGAAAAGATTTATTAGTTTTCAGAAAACTGATGTCTGAATTATAGTTTTGTTAAGATTTGTAAAAAAATCGAATAATGCTTGATTTGCTGGGCTTGTTTTGGGATGATTAGCTTATTTATCATTTTCGACTAAAATTTGTTATATGAGATACAAACCTCTAATTACCGCCAGTCTAATTGCCTTTTGTAGTAGCTTTTTAGCACCTCAAAGGGCTTTGAGTCAACCCGCACCAGGACAACGGGGTTTTTTCTGCGATACCTCCACAGGAACCCCAACAACAGTTTATCAAAACTCCCAAGGAAGTCGAGAACCTTGGATTAAATGGGAGTCTGATGCGTTTTCAGGAGCGGGTTATGATCCCCTAAGACGCTGTACAGAAGTCAGTGGACGTTTAGAAACCTATCGCCAGAATAAACAGCTTAAATATATCACTGCCGGGATGATGAATAGCCAACAGGTGATCTGTACGGCGAGTCAAGTGAATGGACGTTGTGAAGGATTAATTTTCACCCTAAAACCGAATCAAGATGCTGTGACAACCCTGAATAAATTGTTAGCTTGGCGAGAAGGACAAGCGGGGACTCCATCTCTGTCTGAAAGTGGCAATATTCCTTATATTGATGTCAGTGGACGTTTAGAAAATGAAAGCCATTCTCTCACAACTCCTCAATTTAATCCCCAACCTGTCCCACCACCAATGACACCTAGCAATGGTGCGCGGGAACTTTAAACCCATATGAATTGCCCTATTATTAGGATTGGAATTTGTTTAACAGCACTGATGATTTTATCAGAATATCATCCTGTGTTTGCACAATTTCCAGAGATTAATTATCGTTTAAGTGATGAGCAAACGGTCAATCTGGAAAGATTAGCGCGGTTAACAACGGTTCGGATTTTAACTCCTAATGCTTCGGGTTCTGGTGTTATTATCCAACGACAGGGGCAAACTTATACCGTGATTACAAATTGGCACGTTCTGGCATTTAGTCAGCAACAAACGGTAATTGCTCCTGATGGGCAAAAGTATGGATTATTAGCTGTAAAACAGTTAGGAAATACGGATTTAGCGATCGCCTATTTTAAGAGTAACACCAATTATCAAATTGCTGCGATTAGTCCCGGTGCGATCGCTGTTGGAGAACCTGTTTTTGCAGCCGGGTTTCCCATGTATCAGGAACACTCTTTTCAAACCACCTTTGATCAAGGTTTGCAAGTGTTTCGTTTCACTCAAGGGATTATCTCTATTTTACCCCCCAAATCTTTACCCCAAGGCTATCGTTTAGGTTATACCAATGATATTCAAGTAGGGATGAGTGGGGGGCCTATTTTTAACCGTTGGGGGCAATTAATTGGCATTAATGGCAGACTGAAAAACCGTGATCCTGATTTTGGCGTTTATGCCTTTGAAGATGGCACAGAACCTTCTCAAGAAATGTTGGAATTAATGGTGAATTCCAGTTGGGGGATTCCAATTATTCCCTATTGGCATAATACCCTAATTTCTCAACCTGTCACGGCGGGTTCCACAATCATTTCTGATACTCATTAAAGTTTTCATTCATTGTCAAGGGTTCACAGAGGGAAATTATGAATAATCGATTTTTGGGTTTGAATTATGTACCCAGTATAATTGTTGGGACGGTTGCTGCTTTAGTAATTGTACAACCTGCGATCGCTAAAACCGCTAAAGAAGTCGCTCAAATTGCCATTCCCACTACCGTACAAATTAATAACACTCTAGTTGCAGACGCAAGCGGTTCAGGCGTAATTATTTCTAAAAAAGGCAATACTTACACGGTATTAACAGCCAATCATGTTGTCAATAATCCCAACTCGGAATTTGTCATTAAAACTTCTAAAGGAAAAGATCATCCCGTCACCTCCGTTAAAACTTTACAGAAAGAAGGAAGTGGCCCAGATTTAGCAATTATTACCTTTGAAACAACTGAAGAATATTCTGTTGCACCGATTAGTAATTCTGATGAAGCTACTATTGGTTCAGGGATTTATATTTCAGGATATCCCTTAGCAGTAATGGGTTCAACGGAACGAGAATATGCCTTTACAAGTGGACAAGTGACTAATATTCGCTCAAGTAATCCTGAAGGTTATACAATGCGTTATGATGCCGTAACTCGACGCGGAATGAGTGGCGGGCCAGTATTTGATGTCAGTGGTCGGGTGATTGGAATTCACGGTCAAGGGGATACGGTAGCCACAGTCAACAATGAATCTGCTGGCAGACAGGAAGAAGTAAAAACAGGGTTAAATTCAGCAATTCCCATTAATACATTTATTGCGTTAATGCCAGAAGTAAATGTGGAAAAATCGGCAGTAAAAATTGATAATAAACCACCGGAAAATGTAGATGCAGAAAAAGTAGATGATGCACAGGTTAATAATTGGTTTGGAAGTTTTGCTCAAGATTTAATTAAAGATGTAATTCGTAACGAAGTCCAGCGAGGACTACGGCAAATTTTACCTTTTTAGCAAAGCTTCCCTCTCGTTTCTAGCAGAGCCTAGAAATGCCACCCAGCAGGCTCCGCCTGCGCTGACCTATTCAACTTTCATTTTAGAGGTTGATGAGGCAGAGCCTCTTTAACAGCATTCCGAGTTAGAAACTCGGAACGAGAATAACGTTTAGAATCATCGTTAATTTAGTGAGGAATGTTATGCAACGCATTCGGTACTTCCTATTAGCAATTGTTTGTTTTTTAACTGCTATTTTAATTCCGGGTACATTCGTTAATCGTCTGTTTTCAACAGTAATGTGCGCTGTTTTTAGTTTTAATTGGGGAGCTTGCACCGTTAATTTAGCTAAAACGTCTGACCGAGTTGTGGCAGCTTTCCCACCGAGCTTGGAAAGAAATATTGACAATTGGTTGACCCAGAGATCAGGGGAATTTGATGATGAATCTAGTCCTCCTGCACCTGTTAATAATCAACAGGCTCCACCTTATCCCCAAGAAATTAGCCCCGACTACATTAGAGATGAATTTCGTGATGAGATCAACAATAGACGTGAATTTAGAAATGATGATCTCTATGAAATGCCCTATGACGAGTGTGGGAGACCTAAATGTGATTTTTCAAGTATTCTTAAAAGTGGTCCAGTTGACAAATATCAAAAATGCTTTGGAGCGAGTGGTGGTCAGTGTGGATGGGACACCAGAGACAGAGACCCATTACATCCACCGCAATATAGACCTGACTGTAGGGTTGAAATGTATGAAACACCAGGCAGCCGGGCACATGATCAATGTTGTCTTGATCACCCTAGAGGCTATGCGTGCAGTGGGTGGGGTGATCGTAACCACATAGAAAGTCATACTCCACCAATACTATGCGAAAGAGAGTTTATTGCAGCCATGGCCGCGTCGGAATTGGAGCCACTGAACCCTAACAGCCAGTCTGAGCTGAAGCTTTACGGCCCTTACTACAACCCCGATTACGGGAAAGAGTGTTCTCCAACTCCCCCAACTCCACAACCCCCAACCCCAACACCCATACCACAAGTTGTTCCTGGTGGTGGTGGCTCACACGGAGATCCTCACCTAACAACCCTAGACGGACAAAAATACGATTACCAAGCCGTCGGCGAATTTGTCCTTACCCGTACCAAAAACCGTCAATTTGAAATTCAAGTTCGACAAGCGCCCTTCAAAAACATTAACACTGCTGCCATTAACGCCGCAGTCGCTATGAAAGTCGGTGATGCCAGAGTGGGAATTTATGCAACGGGTTTCCCCGATGACCAGACAAAAATTCCTCTGAGAATTGATGGTAAACCCGTCGAACTAAAAGGCACACAAAACCTTGCAGGTGGAGGTAGTATTACTCAGAATGGAGGTACAAGTTGGACTGTTCAATGGCCTACAGGAGAAGTTGCAAACTTTGAAATTGCAGACCCTGGTGGTTCTCCCATGATCGATCTATCGACAGGCGTAACAGAAAATGATCAAGGTCAATTAGAAGGATTACTCGGTAATTTTAATGGCAATCCTTCTGATGACTTTATGACTCGTGATGGTCGGATTATTCCCCAAAATCAAGAAGCGATGGATACTGCCCGATCTGTATTAAGTAGCTTTAATATTAATCGCTGGATTCCGATTCCAATTGATCCCTTAACTGAAGCTTTCTTAGATACAATTCATAGTCAATTTGGCAATAGTTGGCGAATTTCTCAAACTGAATCTCTGTTTGATTATGCCCCCGGAAAAAATACGGGTACTTTCACAAATCCCGCCTTTCCCAATGGTTTTGTAATCTTAAGAATGCTGGCTCCTGATGCCGTTGCTAAGGCAGAAGAAGCCTGTCGAAAAGCTGAAGTTCCGAGCGATCGCTTAGAAGGTTGTTTATTTGATGTTGCGGTAACAGGTGAAACAGGTTTTGCTCGTGTTGCGGCTAACTTCCTTAAAAACAAAGTTCGTCAACGAGTCGAACGGGA
The DNA here is from genome assembly GCF_014697575.1 of Planktothrix sp. FACHB-1365. Taxonomy (GTDB): domain Bacteria; phylum Cyanobacteriota; class Cyanobacteriia; order Cyanobacteriales; family Microcoleaceae; genus Planktothrix. The sequence goes on from NZ_JACJSC010000040.1 coordinate 46,175, forward strand.
AATTCGCAACCGGATTCCAATTCCAGTTCCTTTACCGTTCTAATTCTCACAGATAACCGTGTCGAAAAAAGATATCGGCTAAAATAGAAGCATCATTCCCACTCACTCATCTCGACATAAAAACCTATGAAAATAGAAGACTATCCACTAGCTAAAGAATTGCTTTTTGATGCCGAAGGTAACATTAGTCAAGTCATTCTCAATTATACTGACTATCAATATCTTCTCGACGCGATCGAAGATCGAGCATTTCTCCTCGCTATGGCTGAAGTCAAACATGAAAAGCCCTTAAGCTTACGGCAAGCACTTACAGAACTGGAAAAAGAATGAAAGTCGAATATCTACCCAGTTTTTTGAAGGATTTAAAATCTCTTAAAAGTACACCTGTATTTGAGCAAATCAAGGGACTGGTTTTTGATGAAATTCCTAATCTTTCTGATTTACAGAACCTCGTTAACTTGAAAAAGTTAAAAGGCGATGACAATGCTTATCGGCTTCGGGTTGGTGACTATCGAATCGGTTTCTATTTTGAGGGGGAAACCGTAACTTTTGCTAGAGTTCTCCACCGCAAAGATATTTATCGTTACTTTCCACCATAATTTGAGAGCGATCGCCAAACTTTTCTAATCATAAATCGCTTATCCTTTCCATCAAATTGCTATTCTATAGTAGGTAAGTCTCTGATTCTAGCAGCTTGGATCGTCCGCGAGGGTGAAAATTTCCCCAGATTAACAAATTGTTATCCCGTCAAAAAGTGAGGCAAAAACAATGCAAATAATTAAAGACCTAGATATTGTTGCTTTAACAGAAGACATAGAAGCAACCCATTTTGAAACGAAAGAAATTATTAAATTATCTAAAGGACAAGTAGGAACAGTGGTGATGGAATTTGATGGCAGTGCCTTTGAGGTAGAATTTTCTCATCAAGATGGCACAACTTATGCAATGGAGACGATTCCCGCTACAATGTTAATGCTTTTACATTATGAATTAGTAGAATCTGTAAGTTAGCGCAACTGAGAACACAACGACTAATAATATTTTGCTTTCCGCGTTTGAATGTTAAAACCATTAATTGTGCAGACTCAACAACGGCCTATTGCTGTCGATTTATTTGCGGGTGCTGGAGGAATGACCCTAGGCTTTGAACAAGCTGGGTTTGATGTTTTAGCTGCGGTAGAACTTGATCCTATTCATTGTGCAACCCATGAATATAATTTCCCCTTTTGGAAGGTTTTATGTGGCAATATTGAACAGGTGAAAGGATTAGAAATTAGGAAGGGGTCGGAAATTGGTGATCGAGAGATTGATGTTGTCTTTGGGGGGCCACCGTGTCAAGGGTTTTCTTTAATTGGAAAACGAGCGTTTGATGATCCCAGAAATAGTTTAATGTTTCACTTTATTCGGTTAATTCAGGAATTACAGCCGAAATATTTTGTTTTAGAAAACGTTCCGGGTTTAACCATTGGTAAACATCAGAAATTTATAGCTGAAATTATTGAGACATTGCAAAATAATGGGTATCAAGTCGTAGAACCTTATCAAGTTTTAAATGCTTCTTATTATGGTGTTCCTCAAGATCGATCGCGTTTATTTCTTTTAGGATCTCGGCAAGATTTACCTTTACCGGGTTATCCCCCAGTAATGACTAAACCACCCAAGGTTAATGCTAAAATAGAGGAGAAATTTAAGCATCTTCTCCCTTGTCCAACGGTTTGGGATGCTATTGGAGATTTACCCGAAATTGAACAATATCAAGAGTTAAAATCAAAAGACTATACCGTTGTAGAGTATAAGAAGCCGAGCCAATATGCTAAAATTTTGCATAATTTGTCTCGATTAACAAATGATTTTTCTTATCCTCGAATTTATGATCAAAATTTATTAACTTGTAGTTTGCGATCGCAACATAACCCAACGTCTATCGCTAGATTTGAAGCCACAGAATGGGGAAAAATAGAAAAAATTAGTCGATTTCATAAACTCGATCCGGCAGGGTTATGTAATACTTTAAGAGCCGGAACACCGAGTAACCGAGGTGCGTTTACTTCCCCTCGTCCTATTCATCCCTATTCTCCCCGTTGTATTACGGTGCGAGAAGCCGCGCGTTTACATTCCTATCCTGACTGGTTTAGATTTCAGGGGACAAAATGGCATGGATTTCGACAAGTTGGAAACTCAGTTCCCCCGTTATTAGCAAAAGCCGTTGCGGGTGAAATTATTAAAGCTCTGGGGATAATTCCCAGCCAACCACAACAAGAGGAAAAATTAGGTCATGAGGCGTTATTATATTTAAATATGTCCCAAGCCGCAAAACGGTATGGTGTTGATCCTCATGTAATTGAACCCAGAAAAAGAGGAAATAAAGACGAATAAACTATGGCAGATAAAACCAATAAATCTGGAATGTATAATGCAATTATTGCTGAAATTTTCAGACGGCATTATCAAGAAGGAATAACCAATTTTGAGTTCAATCGTTCTGAATTTATTGAAGTTGCTCAAAGTCTTAATATTCCACCTCCTAAAAATTTAGGTGATGTATTATATTCCTATCGTTTTAGGAGAGAACTTCCCAAAGTCATATCTGATACTGCACCTGATAGTTTAGAATGGGTTATTGAGTTAGCGGGTCAAGGAGTTTATAGATTTAAACTCAGTCCAATTAATCGAATTCTTCCTAATCCTAATCTGATTTGTATAAAAATTCCTGACTCAACACCTGAAATTATCAATAAGTATGCTTTAACTGATGAACAAGCACTATTAGCAAAGGTACGTTATAATCGGTTAATCGATATTTTTTTAGGAATTACAACATATTCCTTACAAAATCATCTAAGAACTACAGTACCTAATATTGGACAAATTGAAATTGATGAAATTTATGTTGGGGTGAATCAGAATGGCGTGCAATATGTCATTCCTGTTCAAGCCAAGGGAGGATCTGATCAACTTGGTGTTGTTCAAACAAAACAGGATATAACCTGTTGCATCACTAAATTCCCTGATTTGATTTGTCGTCCGGTATCTGCTCAATTTATGCAAAATAATGTTATTGCAATGTTTGAATTAACCCTAGAAAATGAGCAGATTAGGATTGTTAAGGAAAAACATTATCAATTGGTTTTGAGCAAAGATATTTTAAGAGAGGACTTAGAACAATATAAAATATGGGAATAATTTTAGCTAAAATTAATAATCACAAGGAGAAATGATATATACTAAGAGCTAGTAGGATAGTTATATTTTTTCAATTAAGGAAATAATTTTATGGTAAAGTCCTCCAATATAGAAATTGATATTGCTCCCTATATTGACCATACCTTACTCAATCAAACTGCAACCCCGGAAGAAATTCAACAGTTTTGTTATCAAGCAGAACGTTATAAATTTGCTTCCGTTTGTGTGTTTCCCCATTATGTTAAACTCGCTAAAGAACTGCTACAAGGAAAACCGCCAAAAGTCTCAACGGTGATCGGATTTCCAACGGGGGCTACAACTTCTAAGGTTAAACTTTATGAAGCTCAAGAAGCGGTTGAAAATGGAGCAACGGAATTAGATGTTGTGATTAATTTAAGTTGGTTAAAAACCAATAAAACTGAGGAATTATATCAAGAAATTGCTGAAATTTGTGAAGAAACTGGGCAAACCGTAAAAGCCATTATTGAAACGACAATTCTCACAGAAGATGAAAAACGCCTAGCCGTTGAAGTGTTAATGGATGCGGGAATTGCTTATATTAAAACCAGTACGGGTTGGTATGGAGGAGCAACCGTTGCCGATATTCAACTCATTAAATCCATTGCTAAAGGACGAGTGGGAATTAAAGCCTCTGGTGGGATTAGAACCTACCAACAAGCGGTTGATTTAATTATAGCGGGAGCTACTCGTTTAGGCACTTCTCGTGGTGTTGAGATTTTGACTACAGATATCCAAGGAGAAGATAGTTACTGATAACGGATACTAGATAACGGATTATCAAAATTCAATGAATAAAACTTATATTGCTACGGGGATTAATTTAAAAGGGAAACCCTTTGGAGAATCGGATCGCCTTTTAACGATTTTAACGCGAGAATTTGGATTAATTCGAGTGATTGCACCGGGAGCGAGAAAAGCAAAATCGCGGTTAGGGGGACGCAGTGAATTATTTGTTGTTAATCAATTATTAATAGCTAAAGGGCGATCGCTTGATAAAATAACACAAGCCGAAACCTTAACGACCTATTCAGGATTAGGCAAAAATTTAGGCAAATTAGCCGCGAGCCAATATTTAGCAGAAGTAGTGCTGAACCAAGCCTTAAGCGAACATCCCCAAGAGGATTTATTTGTTCTCCTGAATGAACATTTAAACCGTTTACAAAGTCTTCCCAATTCTCCCTTAATTGCCCATTCCACCCAAATAATTGCCAGTTTAACTCAGGGGATTTTCCATCTTCTCGCCTTAGCCGGGACAGCCCCCCAAGTCCAATTGTGCTGTTTAACTCAACGTCTGCTACGTCCTAATTTTACCGATGAACAGTGGCGCGCTGGGTTTAGCGTGGATGCGGGAGGAATTATTAACCTGTCCGAGTGGACAAAATTACACCGTCCCTGTTCTCCCCAACCTCAAAAACCCATTCCTGTAGCCTCCAGACCTATTGCTGTTGCTGAGTCGGGGAATTCTTATACTATTGAGACGGTTGCTCAACCCAAACTCAAGATTAATACCAAACTCACCGCCCCGCAGTTAGCAATTTTGCAACAGTTAGCCCAACCGCAACTCCTTGACACCGGGGCTTTCTCCCTTTCTCCCTCAATTTCCGCCCTTGATTGGATGACGGTAGAACGGATATTACGACAATATACAGAATATCATTTAGGCTATCCGATCCGGTCAGGGTTACTGATTGATACCTTTACCCACCAATTTATTGTAGACCCACCGTTTTAAGAATTGGTTCGGATTTCTCTCCTGGGTTTTGCTCAGAGTGACGCGAGTGATCCAATTGATCATTAAACTGTTAAGGAGAGTGTGAAATGATGAGAAGCCCTGAACGGAATTTTCCGCCTCCAGAAATTCCCGTGATTTTTCCCTCAAGCCTGACTCCTTTGAGAATGCTGCTTTAATAGTATGTATGATGCGATCGCAAGATTTAGAAAAACAGTTTAAATTCCATCAACCCTGGGCCACCATGAAAGATTGGGAGACTGACTCCTTGTTAGAAATTCCCGCTTCTACCTCCGTAGAATTAGACCCAGTAAAAAATGGGCATTCAACGCCTTCTTTTCCCCACGTTTCTCCAGAGGTCGAGGACACTGGAACTAAAAACAATGGGAGTCTTCCTGAGCCGCCCCAAGATGAGGAAGAACGCGGATTTTTACCTGTTCTGAGAAATAAGAATTTTCTGGCGCTTTGGAGTGGACAACTGTTCTCCCAATTGGCTGATAAAGTGTATTTAGTGTTAATGATTGCGATTATTTCCACCCGCTTTCAACAGGCTGATCAAACGATTAGTGGGTGGGTATCAGCCATTATGATGGCGTTTACTATTCCGGCGGTTTTGTTTGGGGCGGGGGCGGGGGTATTTGTTGATCGATGGTCAAAAAAAGCCGTTTTAGTAATTACTAATTTATTACGAGGGGGACTTGTTCTCGCTTTACCCGTCGTTTTGTGGCTATTTCAGGGTCAACAATTGGGTCAATTACCTGTTGGGTTTTATATTTTATTAATCACAACTTTTTTAGTTTCTACTTTAACTCAATTTTTTGCACCTGCTGAACAATCAGCGATTCCTTTAGTTGTTGAAAAACGTCATTTATTATCGGCGAATTCTCTTTATACAACAACCATGATGGCTTCCGTCATTGTCGGGTTTGCGGTGGGCGAACCTTTATTAGCTTTGGCTGATTTCATGGGTCATTTACTGGGGTTTGAAGCCATTGGTAAAGAAGTAATTGTTGGCGGAGAATACGTTATTGCCGGATTAATTCTGTTGTTGTTAAATCCAAAAGAACAAAACAATAACTCTCCCCATGAACAACCCCATATTTTAGCAGATTTACGGGATGGAATTCGATATTTAAGCAATCATACGTTAATTAGGAATGCGTTATTGCAATTAATCATTCTATTTTCTATTTTTGCAGCCTTAGCGGTTTTAGCGGTGCGTTTAGCGGAAATTATTCCTGAAATTAGCTCCTCCCAATTTGGCTTTTTATTAGCGGCTGGAGGGGCGGGAATGGGGATTGGAGCAACAATTCTTGGTCATCTCGGTCATCGGTTTGCCCATTTCCAACTGGCGTTAATGGGTTCTCTGGGTGTGGCGGGATCATTAGTGGGGTTATCCATTTTTAATCAACAATTATGGCCGACTTTGAGCTTGATTTTATGCTTAGGAATTTTTGGGGCGATTGTTGCGATTCCCATGCAAACCACTATTCAAGCTGAAACCCCGGAAGAAATGCGAGGGAAAGTTTTTGGACTTCAGAATAATGCGATTAATATTGCCTTAAGTTTACCTCTCGCCTTAGCGGGATTTGCTGAAACTTTAATAGGATTATCTAATGTCTTTTTAAGTTTAGCAGGATTAGCGATCGCCGGGGGTTTCCTGACTTGGTTAATCTCTCGAAATGCTCCCCATCTTGCTGAGTAGTGAATAGGGGAGGGGGAACTGCTCATGGGTTTAGATTTGCTAAAATCAAAGTTTAATTAGGAGAAGAGGATATTAAAATCTATTCTATGGTCAATGATCCCCCCTAACCCCCCTTAAGAAGGGGGGAACAGGAGATCCAAGTCCCCCTTTTTAAGGCAGGGCTGTTTCATTTTCCCAAATTGGGGACTCAATTTGACTCCCCAATTTTTGCCGAATGAGGCGAAAAAACTGAGTAATTCTAACTGAATTGTCTGGAGTTTTGCTCAGGGGATAATTTTTCTGATTTGTGAATAACAAAAACTTCTCTAAAGCTTTCGTATAGAGGACTTACATCTATTTTATTTAGATTTTTACCGCTCTAAAACTCGATGATTTTCAGG
>NZ_JACJSC010000041.1 GCF_014697575.1 Planktothrix sp. FACHB-1365
ATTAGTTATTATTAATGTGACTGAAAAAGCCTATGAATCCGTTACTTTTGGAGAAGCTGGCACAGGAGTGCTAGAGATTCCAAAATTAGCTATAGAGGGCATTTGGAGATTTTCGGAGATGTCTATTGCCTATTGCCTCTTCCCCAATCATCAATGTGAGCAAGCTGTGACATTACCCCTAGGTTTGCTTATCAATGAGATTAAAAATTTAAACCAATCAGATATTAATAAATGTTAAACTAAAAAGTAAAGTACATAACAGGTCAAGTAAGGACTAACCATGTTATCTCAACCTAAATTTGATGATCGTGCGCTGAATGAGTCTTTGTACCAAGCGTTGATTGAACGTTTCCGTGAAACTCTACCCTCCTCAAGCCAATCTCAACTGTTAGAATGCAGCTTTGGTTTTGCTCCCAGTCCCACCGGAGTCAAAACCTTTTTTATTGTTACCCCTGCTTTGGGGGTCGCTGAACAGTTGTTATTGGATATAGAGCAGATTGTTGAACGAGTGCAAACCTTAATGGTTGGAGTTGGACAAGTGGCTCTGTGTATTCAACCTCACGACCACCCTGTAGAAACCCCTAACTCATCCTCGGTTTGTCACCCGTCCCAAACCCTTCATCCTCAATATATGATGTGTAAGATCTTCCCGGTTAATAGTGAACCGCCCAATTTAGAAGATTAAACCCGTATATCTATTGGAGGAAACCCGGAACACTTAACGGGTTATTGCGCTATTCCCGTTACCTTCGGATTCAATGACTTCACGGACTCGATAGATAGGTCGATCTTGAGACTCATGATAGGTTCGCATTAACAGTTCAGCTAATAAACCAAAACAAAACAGTTGAATTCCGGTAAGGGTCAGTAATACCGCAAACGTGAGTAAAGGACGATCAGCAATTCCTTCGCCCAAAACCAGTCGAATAAAGGTCAAATAAATACCAACAATAATTCCCAAGATAAAAGCCAACATCCCTAATAGACCAAAAACGTGCATAGGTCGAGTCAGGAATTTTTTGATAAAGGAAATGGTTAATAAATCCATCACCACCCGGAAGGTACGATCTAAACCATATTTACTCTGACCAAAACGACGAGCATGATGATTAACCGGAATTTCAGTAATTCTCGCTCCTTCAATAAAGGCTAAAGCGGGTAAGAATCGGTGAAGTTCTCCATAGAGCTTCATATCGGCGATTAATTCAGTACGGTAAGCTTTGAGAGAACAACCATAGTCATGGAGTTGTACCCCAGTCATCTTACTAATCAGCCAGTTCGCAATGCGAGAGGGAAGTAAACGAGTGATTTTGGCATCTTGTCGATTTTTACGCCAACCACTGACGACATCGAAACCCTTACCCAACTCTGTCAGAAGTAGAGGAATATCTTGGGGATCATTTTGTAAATCACCATCAATGGTAATAATCACCTGACCTTGAGAATATTTGAATCCCGCCGCCATTGCTGCGGTTTGGCCATAATTGCGGCGGAGAATAATGGCTTTGAGATGAGGATTGGTTGTGGCTTCCTGTTTCAGGAGTTCCGTGGAACCATCGGTTGACCCATCATCTATACAAACCAATTCATAATTTAAACCCAAAGATGTCATATTACTATCAATCGCTGCTATCAATCGGGGTAAACTTTCGACTTCGTTATAGATAGGAACAACGATAGAAATAGCTAAGGAGTGAGAACCAAAAATTAAATCTCCATACTGTTTCTGAGATTCTGGCGTTTTTAAAATTGGCGGTTGTGAAATATCCATCTTATCCTCTAAGTTCTTACAAAAGGAAATAGTTGTATTAGGAAATTTTAGGAACACATAGACATTAATTAAGTATTGTCTTGTCTAGGATAGAATTAGTAAAAAAACATACAGTTAGAATTAACGAGAACTCTATCCTTCCTAAAAAAAAATGAATTCCTGTGGTAAAGATTAATTACAGGGCAGGAAAAACAGTAGATAGAATGTCCTTGGGTTAGCCTATAGATAATTTCTGAGTATAAAATAACTGAGGAAACCAATTATATCAAGTGTCTCTTGAAGATTTATCTTTTCGGCTTAATCCCAATATTAGGATAACATCACCCCAGGAAGCAAAAGCTTGAGATGAGAAAATTTTACTGAGAGGTGGTAGATTTTGTTGTCGGTACAGCCGGAGTTACCTTAAATACTTGAATAGGCTGAAATTCAAGGCTACTAAACGTTTTTTCCTGTTCAACTCTAAATTGTTGTCCCGCTACTGTGGTGAATACTCGATTCATCCCCTCGGTTTCTTTGCAGAATAGCCAGCAAACAAACCAAAGATTCGATTTCAAAGGTAAGGTTCTATCGAACTGTTGTTTAATATAATCTGGGGTTAACTTGTCCTGAGATCCCGGATGATTCAGTAAATGAACTTTACTGGGGTCGGGATAATAGCGAGACAAAGATAGGGGGAAAAAGTCGGGAGTAGAGTGCATGACTATCAAATCATTGGGTTGTTGATTTTGGTAAATATATTGGGCGGCTCCTTGCCAATCATTTCGATATAATTTCGTGTAGTAATCGAAAAGACTACCTGTAACCCCAAGACAGTAAGCAATGGCTATGGCGATCGCTAAGGGTTTTTTCCAATTCCAAATTACAACAAATCCTGCGGCTATAAGAATCAGAAAATAAGGAGCAACTAACAAAAGATAACGGGGAAACCAGATAGAATTTTTATAATAAGATACAAACAACATCAAACTAGCTGGAATAATCCCCCAAGCTGCCAACCAAATCAACCGTTCTGAAGGATGTTTACTAAAAAAAATATTTAATAGGGAAATTACCAGTAAAACAACCAAAACCGCAGTAAGACCTGCATAGAATAAAAGAGAAAAAGTTTTTACACTCAATAATTGACTTAACAATGTAGCATCTGTTAACTGATTTTTATTCAGAATAATTTGATTAGATTCAAGCAGATTTCTTAAAGGCCAGTATACGGTAAATTGGGTTAACATCCCAATAATTTGAGTCACTCCAGGTTTAGAATAGTCAGCAACTTGCTTCTCCATAAACTCATCTGCTCCACCTCCTATGGTCAGTGCCCAGAAGATGGGAAGGAAAAATAAACCGATAATTGATAAACCTCCAGCAGCCCTGAGTAATCCTTGAGGCTGTTTGCGGAATTTCCAACCCAATAACACGAGATCAGCAACCAAAATTAAAATATTATTTGCATTTGTTAAAATTAAGAAAATTCGTGCTATTACCCAACCCGCTAAAGCTTTATAGGAAGGTTGTTCTAAAAAGTAACTGAGGGCTAATGTTCCCGCTACACTCAAGCAGGTAATCACGGTGTACATCCGAATTTCTTGAGCGTGATTAATAAAGAGAGGAGAAACACTGGCCATAAATGCGGCAATTAATCCGGTAGACTTTCCGACAATGCGATATCCCAACCAATAAGTAAAGTAAATACTCCCTAAACCAAAAATAATCGATAAACCTCTTAACCAAGCATCGCTATCGCCAAACTGCATCCAGCCTTTCAGGATCATGTAGTAGAAGGGGCGGACATAAGGGAGAGTAAACTCAAAGGATTTAGCATCACGAATACTCAGCATTTCATCAATCCACACACTTTCGGTACTGAGTTGATATAACCGCAGTCCCGTAGCCAGTAATAGAATCAATAGAATCGGTATCTGTTCCAGTAAAATTTGTTTAGTGTTTCTACGGGGGTCAGAAAATATTAACTTGCGATCAATCTGGGATTCCACTGAGCGTCCCTCCTGAATCATAAAATTTGAGGGTAGTTTTACAGAAAACAACCGACTTAGATTGTAATCTAAAATTTTTCCTATCACCACTCTCAGCTAGATAAGTTCAACTATATCGTGTAAAACTGATAAAAAAGCTTAAGATCCTTTCTGTTAGAGATTTAAGAGCTTTAAATACAGCCAGAATCCAGGATTTATAAAGATAGGAGATATTCACCTTTACAAACAACCTCTTTTTATAAAGGTTATGGTTAAACTTTAACTGTGGCTTTACAGTTACTTTAACAAATGTCCTTTTAATATTAAGCTTTTGTAAAAGCAGGAAATTGGCCAGGGAACACAGTTTGAGTAAATGTTAGATTTAGCTCAGAGAATTTACAGAGAATAAATTAATTGCTGGGGTGCATTCTACGGGATGTACTTATAAAATATGGAGATTTAAAATGAGCAATATTCGTGTAGAAGCCGAAAGTATGAGCCGAGCGGGGGGATATCAGATTGAGTCGGGAACCTTTGCTTCTGGAGGTCAATATATTGGTCTGGTTCCAGTACCGGAAAATACAGGAACTGCGACCACAGCCTTTACCGGAGCATCCGGTGTCTATGATGTCGTCGTCGGATATTTTGACGAAAGCGATGGCATATCTTCCTTCTCCATTTCCATTGCTGGAAATACTCCCTTTGAATGGTCGGGTAATCTATTATCTGGAGATACCCGCGCCTCTGCTAAAAACTTTTCCAAACAGACAATTACAGGGGTTAACCTGGTTCAAGGGGATGAAATTAAGCTGACAGGAGCCTTAAAAGACGGGGAAAACGCCAGATTTGACTATGTAGAATTTATTCCGGTTACATCTCCAACTCCCGATACCACCGCACCAACAGCCACAGCCACAGCCAACGATATTACCCTAACTTCAGGAAGTAATAATAGTTATACCTTCACCGTTACCTACAACGATAATCAGGCGGTGAAAGTTTCCAGTCTCGATAGCCAAGATGTGCGCGTCACTGGGCCGAATGGGTTTAACCAACTCGCAACCTTTGTTAGTGTCGATACCAATAGTAATGGAACACCTCGCACCGCCACCTACAGTATTAACGCACCGGGAGGCAGTTGGGATAGTGCTGAAGCCGGAAACTATAGCGTTGCGGTAGAAGCAAGCCAAGTTAGCGATACCAGTAATAATACTGTTGCGAGTAGCAGCTTAGATACTTTCGGTGTTAACGTTCAGTCTCTTCCCCCTGCTGATACCACCGCACCAACAGCCACAGCCACAGCAAACGATATTACCCTAGCTTCAGGAAGTAATAATAGTTACACCTTCACCGTTACCTACAGCGATGATAAAAGAGTTAAGGTTTCCAGTCTCGATAGCCAAGATGTGCGCGTCACCGGGCCAAATGGGTTTAATCAACTGGCAACCTTTGTGAGTGTTGATATCAATAGTGATGGCACCCCCCGCACCGCCACCTATAGCATTCCTGCACCGGGAGGCAGTTGGGATACTAACGAAGCCGGAAACTACAGCGTCGCGGTAGAAGCAAGCCAAGTGAGTGATACCAGTAATAATACCGTTGCGAGTAGTACCCTAGATACCTTCGCTGTCAACGTTCAGACTAGCTCTCCTCCTGCGACAAAAGTGAGAATAGAAGCCGAAAGTATGAGCCGAGCGGGGGGATATCAGCTTGAGTCGGGAACCTTTGCTTCTGGAGGTCAATATATTGGTTTGGTTTCAGTACCGAAAAATACAGGAACCGCGACCACAGCCTTTACCGGAGCATCCGGTGTCTATGATGTCGTCGTCGGATATTTTGACGAAAGCGATGGCATATCTTCCTTCTCCATTTCCATTGCTGGAAATGCTTCCGTTAACTGGTCGGGTGAGCTATTATCTGGAGATACCCGCGCCTCTGCTAAAAACTTTTCCAAACAGACAATTACAGGGGTTAACCTGGTTCAAGGGGATGAAATTAAGCTGACAGGAGCCTTAGAGGGCGGGGAAAACGCCAGATTTGACTATGTAGAATTTATTCCGGTTACATCTCCAACTCCCGATACCAACGTTAACTACAGCCAAGCCCCTAAAGGGGTCTATATTAACTTGGAAACGGAACTTGGTTCCATTCCTGATGCCAGCAAAACCCTGAAAGTCATGCCTTTGGGAGACTCGATTACCGCAGGGAAAGAAAACAATAATCAACTCACATCTGACTGGGTAGGATATCGCAAGGAGTTATACGAAGACTTTCAATTTTTCAATGTTCCGATTGATCTCGTTGGCACTCAGGCGAACGGAGCATTTTCAGAAAACCAACATCAAGGGCATCCTGGATGGGGAATCGTCGATATTACAGATGGGTTAAATAATAATAACTGGATTCAGACTGCTGATCCTGATGTGATTCTTCTGATGATTGGGACAAACGATGCAAGCGGAAGTGTCGATACGATGAAGAGTGGTTTACAGACTTTAATCGAGACGATTACGAGCACAAGCAAAAATCCTAGCTTTGATAACGGCAATTTGTTAGTCAGTACGATTGCACCCATCCATCCCAATAGTTCTTACTATAATTCTCGAATCAATAACGTCAAGGAGTACAACAAAAGTATTCCTGATATTGTCGCTGAACAGCCGGCTTCAGAAAAAGTTAGTTTTGTCAATATGTGGCAAGGGTCAAAGGCAATCCTGGAAACGGATATGACACCTCCGGCTGCTGATAATGGTAATGGTTTACATCCTACCCAAGCGGGTTATCAGAAGATGGCTTACCATTGGTTTGACTCTATTCTTAATAACACCCAACAGAAGGACATTCTCGCAGATAAAACTAACGTTCAAGGGTCAGCTTATAACGATATGATTTTTGGCAATGCCTCCAGCAATAATCTCGAAGGAGGCGAAGGTGCTGATCAAATCACCGGTGCCGGAGGTGCTGATACCTTTATTTACAATAACCCCAATGAAGGTCAAGACATCCTGACAGATTTTAATCCTAGTCAAGGAGATGTTTTTGCCATTTCTGCTTCCGGGTTTGGGGGTGGATTAGTGGCTGGAACAGCGTTAAGCACCACTGCATCCAGTACAGGTGTTTTTGTTAGTGGTACAGCCTTAAATTATTTAGGAAATATGGCTCATTTCTTCTATAACACCTCTGCCGGTTTACTCAGTTTTGATCCTGATGGCAGCAACGCTCAACCTCTTACCCCCTTAGCAACGCTCACCACTAAACCAACTTTAACCGCTAATCAGTTCACGATTGTTTAATCCTAGAGAAACAAACTTTCTCTATCAAAATGAGGATGATTTGATGCAAATAGATGGGTTTTTTATTCTGAAGAAAGAGGATAATTTCTCCTAATTATCAGATAATCTTTCTTCAGAAGGATGAATCCACTATCTTGAATTGGCTAACGTAGGAAAGATAAAATTTTGCTCTTAAAAATAGAGGATTTTAATATGGCTTTCCTACGAATTGAAGATTTTGATCCCCATTACAAAGATGCGTTTGATGGAGAAGAAATCATTGGCTTAGACGTCTATTCGGATGTCCAAGAAGAAAAAATTGGCAGTATTACCGATATTTTAGTCGATGAATCCGGTCATTTTCGATATTTTGTCGTTGACATAGGCTTTTGGATTTTTGGAAAAACAATTTTACTCCCGGTCGGTCGTTCCCGAATTGATTATCAATCCCAACGGGTTTATACTAATGGATTAACGAAAGAACAAGCAACACATCTTCCTTGTTATCAGCACTTAGAAACGAAAGGATACGATTACGAAGAACAAGTCAGAAAAACCTATCGTCTTCCTTATATGGGTGAAGTTCCCATTCGCAGTGATCATGAATATATAATGCCCAATACGAGCGAAATTCAGTCCGCGCCTGTGTTAGATTGGAAAACCATCAATCCTGACCATTATAGTTATGATCTTGAACCAAGTTTATATCGATTAAATGAACGGGATCATCAACAATTAAAACGATATGAAGAACGGTTAATCACCAATAATTCCCTCAACAAATCCCATTCTATAATTCGTTAGTATCAGAAAATAAGGAAGGAAAGAGGATAAATTAGTTAATCTTTCCTTCTGTCCCGTTTAGGAAAAACTCAAGGTTCCTTGTTCTCCATCCAGATAAGCCATCCGACCAACGGGTAAAATAGCATTAGATCCTTCATGACCGAAGGGTAAATTAGACACGATTGGAATTCCTAAATCTCCTAAGCGATCGCGTAATACCTCTTCTAGGGTAAAACTATTAGGATTTCCTTTTGCTTCACAACGACTAAATCGTCCTAATGCAATTCCTTGAACCCCTTTAAATGCACCCACCATCCGCCAGTGAGTTAACATTCGATCTAAACGATAGGGTTCTTCATTAACATCTTCTAAGGCGATAATGGTATTGGTTAAATCCGGTTGATAAGCCGTTCCTAATAAATGAGTTGCAACCGTTAAATTAGCCGGAAATAATCGACCAGAAGCATAACCTTTTACCCAACTTTCCCCTTGTAACGCTTCAAAATATCCCGTTTCAACACCTTCAAATAAACGTTGAATTGACCAATCTGGTTCACTGGCTAAGGTTGTTAAAACAGGGCCATGAATGCCAATAATTTGGGAATAATTGGAAAAGGCCCATAATAATCCTGTGATATCAGAAAATCCAATTAAAAATTTAGGAATAGTCGCAATTTTAGCAAAATTATGCCCATTCCATCCTTCTAATAATCGAGTTGATCCAAACCCTCCTCGCGCGCACAAAATACCCCGACAGGTTTCATCTGTTAACGCTGCTAAAAGTTGTTGTCGTCGGTTTTCATCGCTTCCGGCTAAATATCCCCAGGATTGATCAAAACCCGGTGTAAATTCGATTTTATAACCGTGCGATCGCCAAATTTCAACTCCTGTTTCAAAACGTTCCCATTCTTTTAACGCTCCACTGGGTGCAATTACTCGTAATTTATCACCCGGTTTTAATCCTGGAAAATTGGTCATAATTGCTGATATTTTTAATAATAAAAAGTTCTAAATAGTTTACAATGAAATAACCTGAAATAACCACTGTTCAATGCGATCGCCTAAAGCATCTAAAGAATATTCTGTTTCCGCCTGTTGACGACAGACAAAACGGTCAATTTGATCTAGCTTTTGAATAGCCTGAACTAACTGATTAATATTATCAGGTTCCACTAACCAACCGCTTACTCCATCTCGAATAATTTCTGTTGGCCCTCCTCGGCGATAGGAAATCACAGGAACGCCACAAGCTAATGCTTCAATTGCTACATTCCCAAACGCTTCTATCCAGCGATGAGTCATCACTAAAGCGCGACATTGACGAACTTGTTCTTGAAGTTTTTCCGTTGATAAAAAGCCTAAGTATTGAATTGGAGCATCGGAATAATTTTGAACAATGGTTTGCCAGTAAGCTTCATCTTGAATTTTACCCATAATCATTAAGGAAATTCCCGTTTTCTGGGAAGCCGCAACCGCATCTTCTAAACCTTTTTCGGGTGAAATTCTACCGACCCAAGCTAATTGATTTTTGGGTTCAGCACAAAACTGATATTGAGATAAATCAATCGCATTACTTAAACAAAAATAACCTTCTTTTAACCCAAAAGTTTTGGCTTGACTATGGGTATGAAAAGCAATGGAACCCGGACACTGTTGAATGGCGTTGTGAACAGCTTGATCCATGACATCGGTTAAGGAACCCATACTGACTAAATGGATTAATTTCCCTTTAAAAAAAGGCGTTAAAAATAAAGGCAACCAATCATAAGCAAAGTTTAAAATAATATCATATTGATCAGCAACTTGTTGAGCATAATTCCACAAATTCGTTAACACGGAATTATCCGGTAAAATCACCGGATCATGACGGTTTTGGGTTTGGGCTAAAGTTTGTAATTCTCCTGGAATTTCTACTATTGAAAAAGACTCTAATTGAGACGTTTCCGGGGCTGCAATCGTAATTTCATGACCTCGTTGACGCAGAACGGTTGCCAGATTTAAGACTGTTAATTCTACACCTCCTCCCAATCCCGATCCCAACGGCCCAACGGGAGTGGATACCAATAAGAGTTTTAAGCGTTGATTCATTTATAGCGTTACATATTACAGTTGTACAGACGTGCCAATAGCCTTCGGCAGAGCTTCGCCCAGGCACGTCTCTACTAAATCCTAAAACTGTTCGGTGTTCGGTGTTCGGTGTTTCCTTGACAAGTAGTGCTATATTTTTCGCACCGCGTATTCGGGACAGTTATTGGTTTAATGGGATTGAATTTGTACTCAACCCAACCCCTAATTCCTCAGTCAATTAACGACCTCTTGGTAACGTTAGTCCTTCCGCCGCTACCCGATATTCTTCAACATTATCACTAAAATCAATCGGTAAAACAGCTACCACATTTTCATGGGGACGGGGAATAATCACCCAAGTTTCTAATGCTGCACCATAGGCTTTTTCAACCGCCGCAATTCCAGCATCCATGGCGGTTTTAACTTCGGAAACATCTCCCCGAATCATAATTGTAAATCGCGCACTTCCGGCTCGAATATAGCCCACCAACGTTACCCGACCCGCTTTTACCATGGCATCGGCGGCGGCTAAAACACCAGGAAATCCTTTGGTTTCTAAAGCTCCAACGGCTTGCTGTGACATTTAATTTCTCCTGAATTAATTAGACTTTAAAGGTGCTGCAATTGAATAGTTTTCGCAAAATTAGAAGTTAGGTTAAGTGCGGAAACGTTCACTCAGTTCTGTGTAGCCAATTGACATAACATCTACAATGTTCTCAGGGGGGTTGGGAACGACGTAGTAAGTAATTAGTGAACAGCCAAACGTCTTTTCTGCTGCTTCAACACCAGCTTGGACAGCAGGAACCACTTCCGATGTTGGGCCACGAACTGCGACGATAAACTCACCCCGTTCTGCTAAATCATAGTAAACAAGGGTGACTCGCGCAGCCTTGACCATCGCATCTGCTGCGGCTAAAACCCCTGGAAAACCCAGGGTTTGTATGACACCAACTGCCTCTGGCATTGAAGTCTCCTAGTAAGAACGGAACGCATCAAAACCATTGTACGACTGAATGGTACCGTCAAGATTAAGATAGGTTTCAGGTTTCAGGTCAGGGAGGGCTGAGGTTCACGATATAGAGTAGGAGTAAGGGATATCAATATCAATTTATCGATTATCACCCACCCAAAAACTCGGCAAAACATCAGATTTTATATTAAAATCTAACGGAAAATTGCTTTAATTCTGATGGAATAACTGCCCCTTTTTCTGTTATAATAGCGGTAATTAATTCAGCAGGAGTTACATCAAAAGCTGGGTTAAAAAATTCCACGCCTTCAGGACAAATTCGAGTTGAACCCACTTGATAAACTTCTGTTGCATCTCGTTCTTCAATTGGAATTTCATCTCCGGTTGCTAATTTAAAATCAACCGTTGATAACGGTGCAGCCACAAAGAACGGAACGTTATGGGCTTTTGCCACAATGGCTAAACTATAGGTTCCGATTTTATTAGCCGCATCGCCATTCGCAGTAATTCGATCTGCTCCCACAATAACGGCATCAATTAACCCCTGTTTCATACAATGAGCCGCCATATTATCGGAAATTAAAGTAACAGGAATTCGCTCTTGTACACATTCCCAAGTTGTTAATTTTGCCCCTTGTAAACGAGGACGGGTTTCATCCGCATACACTCGATTTAACCGTCCAGAATTCCAAGCCGAACGAATCACCCCTAATGCAGTTCCATAGCCTCCTGTTGCTAACGCGCCTGCATTACAATGGGTAAGAATGGTTAGTTTTTCGGGGGTTTTAGGTAATACCGTTAATCCAGCTTCTCCAATTGCAAAACAAGTTTGAATATCGTCTTCTTTAATCGTATTTGCTTTTTGCAATAAAGCTATTTTAATATCATTAATTGTTCCAGAGGTTTCGATTGCCGTTTTCAACATTTGATCAATCGCCCAGAATAAATTAACCGCCGTTGGACGAGTGGCGCATAAAACTTGGGCAATCTCTTCTAATTGGGTTAAAAATACTTGACGGTCTGAAGTTTTAATCTCTTTTGCACCTAAATATAACCCATAAGCAGCGGCAATTCCAATGGCAGGTGCACCCCGAACAATCATTGTTTTAATGGCTTCTGCCATTTGTTGATAGGTTGTAACTTCTATTCGGGTATATTCATCGGGGAGACGGGTTTGGTCGATGAGTGAAGCGCGATCGCTTTCCCAAACAATGGGATCAACTTGAGTTAGATTTGAAGTCATTTTGACAGTTAAATTTAAGCGTAGAATATTTTACCAATTATTTAATTATAAACCTAAAATAGATATTGTCATCTAAAATCACTATGAGGCAAATCACTGATTAATTGTGTCTGTTATCACTCAAAACCCCTGATCTATTTCACGATCAGATGACGATAATATCACGGTAAACCTCAAGGATGAATGGCACAATTTTAAAAATAAGGCTAAGTCTTTGGAGTGCTTACTTATGGCTACTCAATCTTCCAACAAAGAACTGCGCCCCAACCCTTTCATGGCCTACCGTGATCCCGAAACGGGAAAATGGATTGTTGTGAAACCCGAAACCAGGGATGTTGAGGTGGCCGCAGCATAAAGGATAACACGGTTAATGAGAGTGGTTTTTTCCCCTCATGGGTAACTGGGTGATGGTGATAACACAACCCAACCCACAGTTAACTGTATATTCCTATTGTCCCTGTTTGTGATTAGTATTTTGTCCTGATTGCGGATTAACCAATCAGAAACGACTAAAACCGCAGACAGTTTTTCCCAACACGAACGAGATAACTGTGCCATTTCTCGAACTGTCTACTGCACCCGATGCACTTTAAGCTTAATTCTCTGATATCGGCTTTGTCAATAGAATCACCCAAAACTGTAGAGGTTTAAATAGTGTCACATTCCCTAAGCCAGAATCTTGTTGATCTCGGTAGAGTATAAACATCGAATCAAGTTTATCCCCATGAAATCCAACCTTAATTTTACCGATACTTTTACATCTGAGTCTACTACCCGTTGTTCTCATTCTGGTGACGTTTCTTTAACTGTTTCAGGTTTACAACACATTATAGAAAACATGAACACATTTACCGGGGATGAGTGGCTGTCATTAGCACCTGATATTGATCAAGGAGAACTTTATCGAGATTGGTTTATTTGGTATGATGCTGAAGTCACTCAAGTATGGGAAGCTTACGATCATTTAATGAATTGCTGGTTTGAAGCGGAAGATTTAGAAACCCTGAAAGCCACCATTGATTTGATTGAAAATTCCAGAACGGTTGTTCCTCTTGCTGCTTAATTTTGCTAAATTTAAGTCATAAAAATTTATGATCATTTCCAAAAGGGGCGAATTTGCCCCTATATTTTTGAGAAGTTAACGTAACCCTAACCAGGTAAATAAATCCTGATGGGTAAAAAATTCCAATACAATTAACAGAACAAATCCTACCATGGCAAAACGGCCATTAATTTGTTCAGCATAGCGAGTCCAACCCATTGCAGGTTCAGGTTGGGGGTTCGGTTCGTCAGGGGTAGCGGTAGAAGGTGTTGGAGAAGTCATGGTTGTTTTTCTAACTCTTGAATAGATTCAATTAGCGATCGCACTGTTTCTGTCCCTTGGGAAGGTTCAAAGGTGAGGGGGAATTTACCCCGCATCATTACCCGCATTCCGACGGGCCCTAAGCTGAGTAACCCCTTGAGATCGCGGAAATAATTCCCTACTACCATTACAGCAAATTTGCGCTCATCGACCCAACCGCCCTGTTTTACCAATTCCAGTAAGACTTTGCGGTGACGAATGGCACGACTCGCATCGGCGTCTTTGCGTTCTAGGATTTCATGCTTAATTTTGGTAATCTGATCCAGGGGAGCGACTTCCATGGGACAAACCGAATTACAGTTAAAGCAACGGGTACAGCCCCAAACTCCCTTTGTGCCTTCGTTATAATGTTCCAGGCGTTGTTCAGTTTTAGCATCCCGCGAGTCCGCCACCATCCGTTGAGCTTTGGCTAAGGCGTGGGGGCCAACAAAATTGGGGTTGACTTCGACGGCGTTACAATCGGAATAACAAGCGCCACAGAGGATACAGTTGCCCATTTGGTCAAGTTTAGCCCGTTCTTCTGGGGTTTGTAAAAATTCTCGTTCAGGAATAGCCCGTCCTGCGGTACTGATGTAGGGTTCAACGGCTTCTAGGTTATCCCAAAAGCGGTTCATTTCCACCACTAAGTCTTTAATAACGGGTAAATTCCCCATAGGGGCTATCGTCATTTCTGGAATATCATTGACCTGGGATGGCTCAGAATTCGCCTCCGCAATTTTTTGTAAACGGGCGACTTCACTGCCAATATTTTCTTTACAAGCTAAGGCAGAACGGCCATTAATTCGCATCGAACAACTGCCACAAATCGTATTGCGACAGTTTTTTCTAAAGGCTAAGGTTCCATCCTGTTCCCATTTTATGCGGTTAAGACAGTCCAGAATGGTATTTCCCGGTTCAACATCGAGGACATAACTTTGTACTTGGGGAAAAGAATTAGGACTTTGCCTAACAATATTAAACTTTACTTTCATGTTGTTACACTCTTTGCAGGTTTATCGAGTATTGATCACACTCGTAGTGAGTCCTTTAGGACTCTCTTAGCCCTAAAGGGCTTACTACTTATTCTACTTCTGACCATAACCGTTCTAATTGATAGCGCCAAGCGGTTAGGGTTCGTTCTCGATCTTCTGCACTATTGGTTAAATCTCCCATCACCCCTTCTGCATAAAAACGTTCTAAATTTTGTAAGGTTGTTTCCATTGATTGTCCTTGCTGTTTCGCCACTAAAATAATTTCTTGAATTCGATTTTCAATCAGTCGATTATAATAATCTGAAAATCCCGCTTCTTGAAGGGCAATCACATTAGAAATAGCTCGTTCAAAGTCGGTTTTTGTTAAGGTTTCTCGGTTATGTTGAAACACAGCCCAAACCACATTTTGATGAATTCCATAGCGAGTTTCTTGAGTTTGATCAAAATTGGCTTCTAAGAGTTGTTGTAAAATCAGTTGAACTTCTTGAACAGGAGCAATAGGAAGTAACATCCTCAACCAACTTTGATTTTCTGATAATAAAACTAACAAACGAAATTGCTCGGTTTCAACTTGCCATAAACTCGCTTCAATTTGACTTACGGCTGTTCCAAATCTAGCGGTTAAAATTTGAGTAATATCTGTAATTTCCATAACATTTCCTACAAAAAGAACGTTAACACAGTAGAGGCTGAGTTTAGGGAAGCCATTGGGGATGAAACCCTAAAAAGGGTAATTCTTCAGGTTGAACTTGAGGTTTAGATCCATCGGTGGGTGTATCAATGACGAGAGGTAAAATCCAAATTCGACTGGTTTTAATAGTATCTCCTCCTTGGGTTTTTGTGGATTGTTCTAAATCATCGGGTTCTCCGGTTTTGATAACGGTCTGATCAAACAGTAAGGCTAATCCATCGGGGGATAAACTGGTGTTGATTTCTTGTTGATTCGGTAAAATCACAAAGGGAACAACTTGTTTAGTTTTGATATCGATCGCAACAATATAAGGCTGTTCTTGATAGGTTTCGGGATTATCCAAAACTTCAGTAATTAAACA
Source organism: Planktothrix sp. FACHB-1365 (assembly GCF_014697575.1). Lineage (GTDB taxonomy): Bacteria > Cyanobacteriota > Cyanobacteriia > Cyanobacteriales > Microcoleaceae > Planktothrix. The sequence continues at coordinate 15,460 of NZ_JACJSC010000041.1, forward strand.
ATATAAAACACTATTGCTAGGATCAAATTCAGCACTGATAATATTGCCAAAGGGGGGAGTGCGATACAATTCTTGTTCTTGTCCTTGGTTATTCACCACAAATAGCGATCGCGTTCCATCAGGATTAAATTTTACCATTGCGGCGGCACTTCCATCCCGTGCAAAGCCTAAAACTTGACCGAATTTGGGTAAAAATTCTAAGGGTTTAGCATCGGGTTTTAAAGGTAAAATTGTTGTTAAATCTGGCCCTTGAGCAATCACAACGGATTGACTATCGGGTGCAATTAAAAAGTCTCCACCCTGAGCATTTAAAGGTTTAGGAGATTTCCCCTTTTCAATAAACCAAGGACTCGCATCATTAGGATTAGTTTTACTCACCCGTTGGATCACAATTATATTACCATCGGGAGATAAATCAAATTTTAAATTCCGATAATATTTGTTATCTAAAAGTTTTTCAATTTCCCCTGGAGGTTGGACGGGTTTAGAATTATCTTGGGGAGATTGAGGATTAATTCCCGTTGTCACCGTATATAATTCCGGTTCAATTAATCCTTGTTTTTGTCCGGTTTTAGTAATGGCTGAAAACAGAATTCTATCACCTTTGGGATAGGGTTCAAAATCTAAAACCACTAAATCTTCAGGCGTTAATGGAATGGGTTTAGGTTCTTTATTACTAAGATTAACTAAGATTAATCGTCCTTCTTCCTTTCCCTGAACTCCAATATAAACAAATGCCCGATCTCGACTACGAAAAAATCCTGTAAACGGTGCAATTAATGTTCCTTGGTTCTCTCCATATAAATGATCTCTAGCCCCTTTTAACTGCACACTAAAGGGTGTTCCATAGGGAACGGGTTCGGATAAGGTATAAGCCATGCGTCGTCCTGCCCAACTCATTTTACCCGCAAGAGGCGGATCAATTTGCAAATTCTTCTCAACACTTTCTCGATTCATCGGTCGATTAAAAACCATTATAAAACCCATATCTTCGGCCCCAATTTGTTTATTTTGCCAAGTAAATTCTTTAACTTTCGGGGTGGTGCGATCGCCTGTTAATAAAACAATTCCGATCAAAATAGTTAAAACAATTATTAAGATTAATGCCACTTGATCTAACGGCTGAACCCATTTTAAATTTTTGAACTTGGTTGTAAAACTATTCATAAATCATAATTATAGGTTTTAATTAATAACTGATAACTGATTTTGGGCGGGGAGGGACACAAGCCCCTACGGGTTTAATAGTCGTAGGGATTTTTGGGGGGAAGAATGGCTTTAATGTTTTGAGATCTAATGGTTAACTTTCGTTGATCATTGAAGGTTTCTGTAAACATTTCTCCTTCTATTTCTAACCAAGTATCTTGAGCATATAATTGTCGAGATTTGCCTTCAGGAAGTAAAACCGGAAGTCCGACAGGATAAGCATCCGCCGCACAACAGGTTAAAATAAATCGTCCTAACCAAATATAATTTTGAGGTAAATCAGGAGGATAAATAACAAACCCAGTGACTTTGGCTTTTTGACCTTTATAAGCATCGGGTTCAGGATTAACATTCAGTAATCTCACCCATTCAATTAAAGAACGATTTTCCGGTTTAATCGCAGTTCTAAATTCCTGGGGTTGAGCACGAGTCACGGGTAAAGATTCCGTTAAACCCCGTTGTAATGCAGTTTGAGCCCCGAACATTTGGGGAGTGATGAATAATCCCAAACAAGCCGTAAAGATTAATAATACACTACTCCAGCCTTTAGGAAATAAGGTGATATGTTGTACCGTTGGGGATGAAGTTTCTTGAATCATTTGTTTAGCTTTTAATCCCCCTAACACGAACAACGTCACACCCGCAGCAATGGTTAATCCAAAATAATTGGGATGAATGAGAATATAGAGTTTTCCCGTAATCCAATATTTTAATAATACCAGTGCCCAGAGGAATAGGGCGACAACATCTAACCAAGGGTTGTCTAATTTCGAGGAAAATTGCTGATAGAAATGGGTGATTTTTTGTGTCAGATGCGTCATGGTGTGGAGAACTCCCAAGCTCAATTAACTAAAATTTAAGTTAACCGCTAGGGTCAATAAGAAGGTTAACTGAAAAGCCAGAATAACGAGATAAAAAACCGCTCTGGCTTTAAAAACCGATAACATTAAACCGACGGTTTTAATATCAATCATCGGCCCAAATACTAAAAAAGCTAACAGTGCGCCACTGGTAAATGCAGAGGAAAAAGACAGGGCAAAAAATGAATCAACCGTTGAACAAATCGATACAACTCCCGCCAATAATAACATCGCTAAAATTGACGTCACCGGACTTTGACCTAAATTGAGAATCAATTCACGGGGAACTGCTACTTGAATGAGTGCAGCAATAAAACTTCCTAAGACTAATACTCCTCCTAATTCTCGAAATTCCTGCACCATATTTTCTAACATTGAACCCCAACGTTCTTTTGTGGGAGTAAAAAATATTGTTTTCCAAGGAGGAAGGACAGGTTTAACAGTGACAGGTGCTTTTTTTACGGGTTTTTTCAGGAGTTTTTGAGTTTTCCAAGCCGGAAGGGACTCTAGGCGCAGACGTTCTTCGGACTCCCCTAAAAAATAGGTTCCTGACTGAAGCAAGGAAGCACCTTTAACCTCAGAGTCAGAGGGTTGAGGAAGGTCAACGATGGGTAACGCACGGGCGATGGCGGGTTGAACAATGGGCCTTAAGTCCTTCTGAACACTAAAAACCCAGCCTAAAATGGTGGCGATGGTTAGGGAAAATAAAACCCGTAAAATGACGATTTCTGGTTGATCTCGAAACGCTGTCCAGGTTGACCAGATGACAATGGGGTTAATGGTGGGGGCGGCGAATAAAAAACCAATGGCCACCGATGAAGGAACCCCTTGTAAGAGTAACCGACGGGCGACGGGAACGTTCCCACATTCGCACACGGGAAACAGAAACCCGACTAAACTTCCCACAAATGCCCCTAGAAGGGGATGAGGGGGAATATAGGATAAAAGTTTCTGTTCATCGACAAACCACAACAGCAAACTGGAAAATAACACCCCCAAGAGTAAAAAGGGGATGGCTTCAACCAGTAAGCTGAGAAATAGCGTAAAACCGCTATTAAATTGATGGATGAATGTTGCTTGCATCCGTTACCTATTCGGGGAATAACGCACTGTTGTGATCCAGGGGATCATGTACACAATGGGAATTGAGCTATTTTACCCCGACAGTGCCTTATCCAACTTAACAGATCCGATGGCGGGATTGTTCAATGTGGGATTTTGGCTATCAATTGTTGAATTATATGAAATCCTGAAATCGGTGCTATAGATGCTCTATAAACCATGTGTAGAGACGTTGCATGCAACGTCTCTACACAATACGGATATGTAGCAAACATTTCAAGATTTACTATTAGAGGGTGATTAATATGACCCATGAACTTAAACAAGAAGCGTTAGAACTTCTCAAAACTGCCCTTAATAATAAAACTGCTGAATTTAGAGAGGGACAATGGGAAGCCATTCAAACTTTAATTGAAAACCGTTCCCGTCTTCTTGTTGTTCAACGCACAGGTTGGGGTAAAAGTTTAGTTTATTTTCTCCCCACTCGCTTATTAAGAAATAGAGGAAACGGCCCAACTTTGATTATTTCACCGTTACTGGCTTTAATGCGAAACCAAATTTCAGCAGCAGAAAGAATTAAGCTTAAAGCAGCAACAATTAACTCCACAAATACAGAAGATTGGGAACAAGTTAAAAATCAGTTACTCGCCGATGAAATTGATCTTTTATTAATTTCACCCGAACGACTTGCTAACGCAGAATTTCGGGAAACAATACTCTTACCAATGTCTGAAAAAATCGGCTTATTTGTTGTTGATGAAGCCCATTGTATTTCTGATTGGGGGCATGACTTTCGCCCAGATTATCGTCGCATTGTTAGAATTTTACAAGCTTTACCTGCCAATATTCCTGCTATAGCAACAACGGCTACAGCAAACAATCGAGTCGTTAAGGATATTATAACTCAATTAGGAACAAATTTGCAAGTTTCCAGAGGAACTTTAACTCGCCAAAGTTTACAACTGCAAAATATTTATATTGCCAGTCCAGCCGCTAGAATGGCATGGTTAGCCCAACATCTGCCGAACTTACCCGGAAGCGGAATTATCTACACATTAACCGTTAAGGATAGTGAAAGAGTTGCAGATTGGTTAAACAGACAAGGAATTGCTGCGAAAGCTTATAATAGTCAGCTAAAAAACGAAGATCGATTAATTTTAGAAGACCAACTTCTGAATAATGAAATTAAAGCGTTAGTCGCCACAACGGCTTTAGGTATGGGTTTTGATAAACCCGATTTAGGATTTGTTATTCATTATCAACGTCCGGGTTCTGTTGTGCATTATTATCAACAAGTGGGACGAGCCGGACGAGCCGTAGAACAAGCCTATGGGATTCTTTTAAATGGGGATGAAGACGAGGACATTACTAACTATTTTATTAGAACTGCTTTTCCCCCCCAAGCTCATACTCAGGAGGTTTTAAATGCTCTTAATCAAGCGGATAATGGCTTATCTGTTGTTCAACTTGAGCAAAAATTGAATCTTTCTAGGGGACAAATTGAGAAAGTGTTAAAATTGCTGTCTTTGGAATTTCCCTCGCCTGTAACTAAAATAGAATCTAAATGGAATGCGACCCCTACAGCAGTCAATTATCAACTGAATACAGAGAAAATTCAACAGTTGACCCAAATTCGTCTTGCTGAACAATTTCAAATGCAAGAATATATGAAAAGTCAACAGTGTTTAATGGCTTTTCTCGCCGAAGCTTTAGATGATTATAATCCAACTCCCTGCGGTAAATGTGCAGTATGTTTAGGTAAACCTTTAATCCCAGAAACTTACTCAATAGAATTAGTTAATCAAGCAATTCAATATTTACGTCGTAGCGACCAAATTATTGAACCTCGAAAACAATGGGCATCACAAGCTTTATTAACATACAGCTTTTCTGGTAATATTAAAAACAATTTAAAAGCTGAACCAGGAAGAGCATTATCTCTTTGGGGTGATGCAGGTTGGGGAGAATTCGTTAAAAAAGGAAAATATCAAGATCATTATTTTAATGATGAGTTAGTGAAGGGTGCGTTTGAGATGATTCAACGATGGCAACCTCAACCTTTTCCCAGTTGGGTCACTTGTGTTCCTTCTTTAAATCGTCCAGAACTTGTACCGAATTTTGCTCAAAGATTGGCTAATCAATTAAATTTACCTTTTATTCCAGTGGTGCGAAAAATAAAACCCAATCAACACCAAAAAGAGATGAGTAACAGTTACCAACAAGCGCATAATTTAGATGGAGTGTTTGAAGTAGATACTGGTAAGGTCAGGAATGGTGCTGTTTTCTTAATAGATGATATGGTCGATTCTCGCTGGACATTTACGGTCATTGCAGCCCTATTAAAACAAGCGGGTAGCGGTGCTGTTTTTCCCCTGGCTTTAGCGTTAAATTCTTTAGAAAAAGCCGATTAAAAAAGTTATAATAAAATTATGAATCATCCTATCCTATCACCCGATACTCAAGCGATTTTGTTGTTATGTGCCAGCTTTGGACAAAATCGACTTTCTCAACCTCAACCTCTGACCTTAACTGAGTATAATCTCTTAGTAGGTTGGCTTCAGGACAATCAAATGCGACCTGCGGATTTATTAAGTTCAAATATTAACAATAAATTACAAAATCTTGCGATTGAAAAATTGGATATTCAGCGCATTCAAGCATTACTAGAACGAGGTGTAATGCTGAGTTTAGCTGTGGAAAAATGGACAACTCAAGGACTCTGGATAATGGGACGAGGTGATAGTCAATATCCTAAACGTTTGAAGCAGAGATTAAAACAAAAAGCTCCTGCCATTCTTTATGGAATTGGTAATATAGAATTACTTTCTAGTGGAGGGTTAGCGATTGTTGGTTCTCGTGATATTACTGAACAGGAAATTGACTATACTCAGACCATCGCAAAAACTTGCGCTGAAGAGGGAATACAGGTCATTTCTGGCGGTGCTCGTGGGGTTGATCAAATTTCAATGTTAGGGATATTAGAAGCAGGTGGAACGGCTGTTGGGGTGTTAGCTGATAGTTTAATTAAAACCTCTGTCAATGGTAAATATCGCAATAGTATTGCTGAAGGTAGATTAACTTTAATTTCTCCTTATGATCCTCATGCGGGCTTCAACACAGGTAATGCAATGGGTCGAAATAAATATATTTATGCTTTAGCAGATTATGGTTTAATTGTTAGTTCTGGTTATCAAACAGGTGGAACTTGGGCGGGAGCAACAGAAGCACTGTCAAAAATTAAAGATGTACCTGTTTTTGTACGGATGCAAGATACTATACCGGAAGGAAATCAAGAATTAGTTAAACAAGGAGCTAAACCTTTTCCTATCATACCTGCATCTTCTTCCTTAAAAGGACTATTGAGAACGGTATTAGAAGCCGTTAATTCAGAAGTTGAAGCAATAGTTCAATTAAGTCTAAAAGATATCGATCAAACGACTTTCTCTCAACCCAAACTTGAGGAAAAAACACAAGTATCTGAGCATCAAGTTACAGAAACTATTCCGACAGTTTTTCCCATGAGTCCAAAGGATATTTATGAAGCAGTTTTACCCTTCATCCTGGCTCATTTACATCAACCTTTAGATACAAAATCCATTGCTGAACGTTTGGAAGTCCGACAAGGACAAATGCAAGATTGGTTAAATAGAGCCGTTGCTGAAGGGAAAGTAAAAAAAACCAAGAAACCCGTTGCTTATGTTGTTAATCAGCAACTGACTCAATTGTCTCTACTTCCTGAAATGGAATAATTCAGACAATGATTAACTGCCTAAATACCGACGAATATAACTTTCTAAACTTTCCATTTTAATCGAAAAAAGTTGCTCTAAGTTTTGAATTTCCTCCGTTGTACAGAAGAATTCATTACCTAATAAAACTCGTAATGTTCCTAATTTTTGATATAAATCAGCATTAATTAATCCTAAACCTCCTCGCAGTCCATCAAATAAAAATAAAGGCGGATTAATTACAATCGGTTCTCGATTAAAAACGCGGCTAAAAATTTGATAAATATCTTCTCTGGCGATAATTTCTGGCCCCCCTACGGGAATAATTTTCTGGTTTGCGGCTTCGATAAAAACGGAATCAATGGCAATTCGAGCCACATCATCGGTACTAACAACAGAAGTCCGATTTTTAGCATCCCCAATTAATAAATAAATCCCCGTTTGTTTAAAGCGTTCTGCTAAGGGTAATAAACTAGATGCTAAAGCAGAAGGTCTTAAAATCGTATAATTTAACCCACTAGATTCTAAATATTTCTCAACTTCTCGTTTAGCTTTAAATATAGGTGAATCTTCATAACCTCGGTCAGTTCCTAACACAGAAATAAATACAAAATGCTGAACATTATTGGCTTTTGCTGCATCAATTAAATCAATATTAGACCGATAATCAACTCCTAATGGATCATTGGGGTTACTATGGGTACTAATAATATATTGGATACCTTGACAGGCTTTTTCAATATCTCGCTTTTCCGTTAAATCTCCAATCAAAATTTGAGCCCCTCGGTGTTCCAATCGAGCATATCGAGAAGTTAAACGGGCAAAAGCTCGCACCAGAATTTCTTGATCACATAATTGTTGAACAATCGAACGACCTAAATCTCCAGTTGCACCTGTGACTAAGAACATCGTTAATTTTCCTCAAACTTAAGATACAATAAATTAATCTAACAAAAAAAACTAGGAAAGTTCATAAAAATCATAAATGACCACTCCGGTTTTCCGATCATTGTCAATCCCAACATAGCCACTTTTTAACATTTGATTCAGGATGTTCTCAACCTGTTCAAAACTTGCTCCCGTCGCCATCACTCCCTGAGTCACTGAAAGTTTACCTCCTCGACTAGCAGCGGCTTTTAATAACTGAACTTGTAAAGATTGTGGGTTGGTTTTGGGAACTGTTAGCGTGACTTGATTTTGATGGGAATAAAGGGGAACACCTTGAGACGACATTCCTAATTTTTCCCGAAGCTTATTATTGTGTTCCTCTACCATACCCGGAATCAGAAATAAATCTAAAAATTGCCCAAATCCAAATAAACCAAAGGTACACAACCATAATAAACCTGTCCCGATTTTACCATTATAAAAACGGTGTAATCCGTGAAAAGGGCTAATCAAACAAGCCGCCCACAACAAATAGCTCATCCCAACTTTATTCATGGACTTGGTTCCCGAAACTATTTCGCCCAATATTAGTCATCTGGGGTTGGAAATCCCCAAGAGGCTACCTTTCTATTTTAGGATGACATATTTTTTGATATTCGGGGTTTGGCAGAAGAGGAGAAGACAGGAAAAGAGTTTTTGAGGATTTTTTCTGCAATACCGTTGCTGTTAACTCAATACAGCATTAAATAAATAAAGGAACGAAACAAATTTTATAAGGAGGTAGTCATAATATAGAGTTAAAATAGAAGATGAAGAAATATCAGAGGAAAAGTCATGCCAGTACGGTTAAGAATTCAACTAACAGAAGAAGAAAAAAAGAGCTACTAACACTGTATGAGCAAGAGAAAGTACCGAAAAGGACAAGACAAAGGATTAAAAATCAAACAACTTAGGCAACAAAAATATATCAACCGCCTCCACGAATTAGGGCGGAGTGCTCAACGACACAGCAACTTTTGGTCTTGTCAATATGGGCTTTTATGGATAGCTGGAATATAAATTTGGGCAGACTTGGCTCAACAATTAATGAGAACTAAATGCAATAAGATCCCTTTTTTTTAAAGAGGTCAGAGAGCTAAGCTACTACGCATCTAAATTTGTTATTTTGTAGGCTAGAGTCCTTACACCAAAGGTTTTGGGCAAAAAAATTAACTCGTGAGAGCTTATGATGTTGATTCAGTCTGCCTTCTCGCTTCTTTGTCACCCCTTCAGCTTATTCGTCCCATCATTCCCGATAAAATATCCCCTCAACTCTGCTTGCAAAATCTTCCGTGCTTCGGAAATACGCTTGCAGACATTATGATAGGAAATATTTTGTTTTCGGGCAATCTCTGGATAAGGAAGTTCTTGATAAAAGTACAGAATAAACGTCTCACGGAGCCTTGTTGGTAAGTTACCAATAGCGCGACGAATAACCATTTTTCTCTCGCCAGTCTCCACTGCACATAGAGGCGTATTCCCAAAAGCAACCAGTTCTTGCTCTTCACCAGATATGTAAACTTCTATATCTTCAACTCGATTTGCCCCCCGGCTGCGTGCTCGATGAATATCCACACAAAGATTACGAGTAAGTGTCGTCAGCCAAGCTTTAAAATTAGTAATTTCTGCTGTGGCATATTTTTGCACCTTCTCCCAAGCTTTTAGCATTGCCTGACTGAGCGCATCTTCAGCATCGGTTGAATTTCCACCCATCCACTTGACGCAGCAACGATAAAGGTAATCTTGATACTGTTGCCATTTCTGCCAAAAATTTTGACCTATATCTGACGAATGATCGCAACATTTTAAAACGCTAGATGAGATAGTATTTAAACTCATTTTCTTACCTCGGAACGATACAACACCGACCAATTAGAAACAGGCAAACTAATCTCTCTATCCCGACATAAAAAATTTATTCCTTTAGATAGATGTCTGTCAAGGGAAATTCGCTATTTTGGGGGATTAAGATTAATTAATCTTTTGTATTAAACAGTTTTAAGAAAAAATACATTTTGTAAAAAATTAGTTTTTATTGCATTCAATGTGATTGCTGGCAAGGCCAGAGGCAGTGCAGCCAAAAGTCCTCTGGTGCAAGCCGTGGGCTTTAAGCGCGCCTGTTACTTGCACCACCCCATCGGCGGGGTGGTCGAGGAAGCCATGAAACCCTCGTAAACTCCTGCTGACAACGGTTCTCGCCCTTAGAGGTTTTTCAGGAGCCGGTGTCCCTAGAAAGCCAAAAAGACCTTGCCAATCCTCCCCAGGAGTTTCATTGCATCTGCCAGAAATAGCATGAAACTCAAAAATTTCAAAAATAGCCTTTTTTCAGCGTCTTATAAATACAACGAGTAATTTGGACATCAAAAAAAGCTGTGATGGAACTGTCGCAAAATTTGGTGACCCTAAAAAGTATGGTTGGCACTCAGCCAGCCATGACCAAAATCTTCAGAGTCGTAGATCTCGAAGAGGGAGGAGTACAGTCAGAAGAGCCGGATGAGGGAGTGTCGGGGACTCCCGTTCCCAGAAACCAGCTCAGGATTCCGGTTTCCCCTACGGGTGAAGTCAAAGATGAGATTCTGTTTGAGAGAGCGACTGACCCGGCACAAAAGCTCTATCTGCCTCGCTACCAGCTGGCAGAAGAAGAAGTTTCCGGCCAGCGACGGTATCGTATGTCGATGCGTCCGGACGGTCAGAAGTGGGTTCTGGAGTTGTATCTCCAGGCCTATCCTGCCCCGAGTCTAGAGCCTCAGATCCGCAATGCCCAAGCGATAGCAGCCCAAGTTACGGTAGTTCTCAACTATCGGTGGCAAGGGCAGCCACAGTCATTTGAATTTCAGGAAGTCACGAAACGAGACGGAGAGCAGACATTAAAAGCCGTCTTGCGAGTGAACACTTTAGAAGAACGAGACAAAGTTTATGCGGTGCTGACTGACATAAGCTATGAAGCCGCCCTCATCGTCAGGCGCAAGGTGAGGGTCGCAACTTCCCTGACGCAATTATCTCCTGCCGATCTTCAGCGCTGGAAGGAAACCGTTAAGCTCTATCCAGAAGCGGACAGCTATGTCATCCAAGATAGCAGTGGCAGTAACTTCGGCAGCCAGCCGTATCTCGAAGTCGAACCCTTATGGAAAGGGGACGGCAAGCAGAAACTCGCCTATGTGCGCTTCAATCTGAGTTCCCTGCCCAATAACGTCAGAATCGACAGTGTGAACTTTCAAATGACCGCTTTTGCAGGTTATGCCTATGGAGGAGACGGAAACCAGTACACACATTTAGTTTTAGACGACAATTGGAATCATAACTCGCTCACTTGGGGCAATCAGCCTCAAATTGGCGAGATGCTTGGATCTTGGTGGACTTGGTACGGGTTCGACAGTTTGCCACCGTCGCGCCAGGAGCCGAAAAGCATCAATAACCGCGATATGACCGCAGACATCACACCTGCGGTGAGAGCAAAGTTGGCGGGGAATAAGAAGATTTCCCTGTGTGTTAAAAGCTACGGTTACAGGGTGAGATATTATTCGAGCAGGTCAAGCACGGAAGCCTATCGCCCGCAGCTAATCGTTACCTACACTCCTTTTTTGTATCAGGAACAGAATAATATCCTGGATAACATCGTAGACGACACCTTCTTTTTTCCTCCTTTGCTGTACCAGTACATATTTGAGTCCATCAAACCCACTCTTACAGGACAGGCTTTGATTTGTCGGCAAGTCCCTTGGAAGAGCATTTCGTACCGGTACTACCAGGATGCAAGCGATCGCTATCGATTTTACTACCTGCCGGACAGCTTTGAAATTGGCAGGAGATCGGACTCCGAAGGTCCAACCATTTCCCTGTCCTTTGAGTCGTCTGACGGTTCGTTCGATGAGGAAAAAATCCGAGCGATTCTAGAGTTTTACGCAGCGCCAGTTGTAGATGCTAACAGGCTGGAAGCGGCTGCCAGAGCGCTGCTCAACTATGCGCCCTCTCCTTTGCCGTCAGGGGCTGAAGGTCTGGAGTTCTCGCCTCTGAACGCCGACGAGCGGAAGCTCCAGTTCAGCCTGTCCATTCCCGGACAGATCGGCTCACTTCGCAACGCTCGAGTCAGCCTTAAGGATGGAATTTTTGACAGTTTGACCTTATCTCTGAAGGATTTTCAAGCTGTTTGGGATGCCATGTTCAGCAGCGAAGTACAAAACACGCTTTTGACGGGACAGGTTGCGGTTGAAATTCCAGGGTTCGGGCGAGAGAGTATCCCATTTCAATGTCGGTTGCCGGATAACAAAGCGCAGATATGGGGGACAATTGAGAAAAATGTACCGATAACTTTTACTAAGTCTATCACGCTTAGGACAGTTGTAGCGACATTTCTAGAGATTCAGTCTATTGTGGTGGACTTCGATCGGAGTGATGCTGTAGAACTCACCGCCAGCAACTTGAGTGCCAGCGTGACCGTTCGGTTGCCTATCAGTATGATTTTTTGGGGGCAAGAAGATCCGGGAACCTATCATTACAAAAAGAGAGTGATTCGCAAGGATGGACAGCAAACAATCTCTGATTGGCTGACAACGACAGAGGAAATAATCTACATAGATGGGAAGGTCTAATTGACCTATAGTGCCGATGAGTCTAAAAGCAGTTGGCAGAACATGGCGAATTTGTATTGCCCAGCTTAATTCAGTTTCCATAAAGACAAAATCACGATGGAAATTATCTGTGTACCCAAGTGAGGTGTGACATGTCCTTGCAAGGATTGCCTGATTTTTATGCGCCCATCCAGGCAGAAGTTAAAATATTCTACCCCTATGAAGGCGCTGGCAACTTTGTTCTCGTGCCTGATGGCTTGGAAATCGCTGCCCGCGCTGACGGAAAACCTGATTTCGCGCTAACACTCGTGCGCGGAGAGAATCTCTCTCGGCCCCCGGAACCGCATGGGATGCTGGAATTTGCGGTACTGTCTCGTTACCAGATGGACACAGCGCTGAGGGTGCTGCGCGAGAGATCTCCGGGAGCTACCCTCGTCCCTGCTTGCTTTTCGTCAGGATTTCTCCGCTTCCGCCCCTTGACAGAAGTGGATCGTGTGCCGGAAGAATTGCTGCAACCGGTTCCTCTGGCGAGCAACGGTCTCGGCAGAGGGCGATATCTGCTGAAACTCTCGCAAAACAACGCTCTCCTGCTGCGAGATTCCCTGAAGGGTGAGGGGGGCAATCTGCTGGGATTAAAAGCCATAGCTGAGATGGAGATAGTTGGTGTGTCCCCCCGACTGCCACTGAAAGTCAGCTTTGACCCCAAACAGCTGCTGGAAGCTCTAGCAGATCTGGGCAATCAGAACAGGCAGGTTCCCAGGGATGCGATTGTCAATTACTTCCGAAACAGCCTTAACTCGGCAAACCTGAAGGTCGAAGGGAACCTGGACGCCATCGCTCCTAGCGCTGTGGCTGAGGTGCTCGCGGATCGCGTCCGGGAACGCTTCGGCACTTTTTGTCCAGCGGAGACCGCTGGTGCCGGCCCCCGCATCGCCCTGCTCTCACCGGGGGACACCGGCAGCGGGCGTTTCCTCTGGGACCTGTCGGAACCCACGCCAGCCCATCGCCCCTTGCTACTCCAACTCGATCCGTTTGCCGCCGCCCGACAGCTCGTCCAAGACAAAGGAATCGACGAGGTGGTCAAACAGACAGTTGTTCCGGCGATTAACACTGGACACCTGCGGGTTTACCTCGCCGATAACCTTCCGAAACAGCGACGGGGGGTTGTGGCCTTGGGAGTGACCTTTCGGGCAAAACCCAATATCCCCAGGCGTCCCCAAGCCATAGTAGAGACAGAAGAATTGAACGAATCTGGGGACACCCCGGCTGTCGTCCTCCGCTTCTCTCCTGCAGAGAAGCAAGAGTACACCTTGCAAACCTATGCCGTCCTTCAAGACGCAACAGGTATGCAACGCTTCAACGGAACAGTTAAAACCTATCAGCGAGATTTGCTGATCCTCAATCCCGATGACTTTCCCGTGGATTTCGTGCCGGTGGAAGCCTCTCGGTCTTTGCTGGAGATGGCTGACATCCAGGGAATTTTGAAACGCCCTCACAGCGGGTCTCAGATCCAGGATCTGTTTGCGCTTACTCTCGATCAGCCAGGGATTGCCCTGGCCATTCCCAAAGGCGCGGAAGGAGCTACCTTAGAAATTGAAGCTCGTTCCAAGGAAGGGTTAGGAACCATTAAGCTCGATCCGGTTCCGGCCAATCCCCTTTGGCTGGATTTGCACTCCCTGCCCCAGTACGGGACTCAGCAGGTTGAGGTGATCTGCGAGTTTAAGAACACTCTATTTGCCGTCTTTGAGTTCCTGCCGGAAGGAAGACCAGAAACCGACAAAATTACCTTATTTTTCTTGCCCGACACTCCCAAACAGGCACTCAAGTATTTGCCTCAATCCCCCTTTCAATCACGCTACCGCTACCGGCAGCAGCTTGAAGGCCCTAGTTCCCAACCGCCCCCTTGGTCAGATTACTGCTCCCCCTCACAACCTTTGAACCTTCAAGTGTAAATTTCTCTCAGGTGACTGCCAGCCAATTTGCCAAACAAAGCTTAAACTACATAGTTGTGGGAGGGCAATTGCGAGATCTCACCCAACAGACTGCTACTACTGTGATAACTTTGACTTGGAAAGGGCTAGAGAGCAGTGAAGCTTTATTTGAGAAATCAGCGCTGAATAACTCACCAGTTACACCTTGGGAAAAGTTCCCTACCTTTACCCCTAGCAGGTAAGGGTCTGACAGTCCCACCCCGCAGCCTCTAAGGTATAGCTCAGTTAGCCCCCCTGTCCTTCTTGCTTATCTTTACTGAATAGATCATCTCTTAAATATGACTAAATTGCCAGAAACCCTGGGCTTTGAGTTCCATGGCGTCCGGTGCTACCAGGCAGCCAGCTCGGATGGCCGGACTTTATATTACATCCCAGGCAAACCAAAACCCGAGCCAGATTTCTCCGGTCAGCCCACCCTCAGCCTTTGGGTCAGCGATCGGGGTGCCATACTGCAATTGCAGACCCGATGGGATGTGGAGTCTAGCTTGCTCGAAGACCTAAAGGCTGAGATAGCCCGGCGCTATCAGATCAGTTCCCATTCCATCGTCCTGGATATGGCTTCGGTTTCCAGTCCACAAGTGTCGCTGGAAATCGGGGACGGTCAAGGAAACTTTCAGGTATTGAAAACCTCTCCCTCTTCTGGATTCTTGCCCTACACCACCATTTTCCAGGAGACGCTCACCGCTGGAGAAAAACACCAAGCCCTCTCCGCTCTCAGCGGTGAGCCAGATTACCTGCGCGTGAAATACAGCGCTGAGGTTGGAGTAACCGCCGCTGTCGTAATCCGCCTGGCGGGGGATGTGGCTGCTGATATTGCGGAGCTTGTCAAAACCGCTACTGGGGGAGAACAGCAGCCAACCTCCAGGTTAGGAGGTTTGTTTCCCAGAAGGAACCAACAGCAGCAAAGGCCTATTTCTCTGGAGGACTGCGGCGCTCAAATAGAAAAGGCCATCACAGAGGGGCGTATCACCCTCAGTATCACAGAAGTCAATGTGGTGTCGCAGGAACTTCGCCAAAGAGTGGAGGGCCAGGTCAAGCAGAGCGCCGCCCACCTGCTCCTCCCGCGAGCCCAGCAAGCCCAGGCTGGGAATATCCTCCCCGATAGCTCCACTTTGGAGGCGCAGTTCACAGACACAGAAACTCACAGCTACTCCGTCGAGCGACAGACTGACGTGAGTTCTTGGTTTCCTGACGGAAACGGTCGCGATCGCATCCAAAGTTCACCCGAAACTATTGATGAGCCATTGCGCCCCGTTTTGGGTGAGACTGGCCCAACTGCAGTAGGGGACACTTCTGGGGGGACTGGCTCAACTGCGGGGGAGAAAGTGGTTCGGTTGGGGTTTGAGCCGGAAAGCACTTCACTCTATTCGATCCGGGTCACTTGTGCAGGGCAAACCCAGACTCTCGAAGAGCCCAGTTTCCATTCCGTGACCCTTCCCGCTCCTCCCGGAGAGCCGTTGGTGGTTGAGACTGGATATTCTCTCGGGGAGAATTTCACAGCACAACTCCCACCCACCATCTCTGGGGAGTGGGTGCTGGCACCAGAAAATGTTGGACTGGCGAAGATTGTGGTGGATGCTTCGGCTCGCCAAGCGGCTCGAGCAAAGAGCGTGCGGGTGAAAGTTACCTACAAGCCTTCAGGAGAAGGCGATCGGGAAACCAAGACCGTTGAGTTCGACCAGAGAGATGCGGAATGGACTAAAAATGTTTACTTTGTTACCAGAAGCCCCAACCTCAGTGGCGTCATTGAGTACAGCTGGCAGGAAACCCCGGCTAAAGGCAGTCCAGTTTCATCTAAAGTTTTTAAAACAGAGAATACCCAGGTGACCCTGTAAGCCAGATGCGCGGTTGATGGCTTGGCGTTCCGCCTGGGACCAGGCGGTAACAGAGTGTGGGGGAGGGCTTTTCCGCAGCGGGAAGCCCTCCTTTCAATTTTGTTGCCCCGGCAAACCAAAACGTCGGAGCAATTTTACTGATCCGCATCGGACCGATGGCCCCTATCAGGGCTGAGGATCTGAAAAATCAGGCGATAACTGCAATCCAAAATTTCAGAAACTGCCCTAACCGAGCGTCTTAATAGTAGATGTCTCAAATCGGAGAAGTTTGAAGATGTTAACGACTCATGTCCAGAAGTTCCTGGAGCTATCCACAGGACGGGGCTACCAGTGCTATGGAGATAACGAAGATCCAAATCAGTTTTACGTGATTCCGGCAACGCCGACATACAAACGGACGGAGGACGGAAAGGCACTAGACTTCACCGTAACGAAGTACGATCCAGGTCCAGGTAAAGAAGGGGGAGGATTCTGCACCTTCACTGTTGTCCTGCCCTTTCCCAATACCCAGGAACAAGACCAGATCAAGCAGCTGCTATCCAAAGAACTCAACCCGCAGTTGGAGCAGCGCGCTAAAAATATCGTCGAGATGTTGGAGGCTTATAAAAAACAACCCCAAGGAGAGTGGAAGACTTTCAGTAAAGAGCTGGGATACACTGACCAGCAAGTTGATGCCCTCGCCAAAACATACCAGCCGGCACAGGGGTGGCAGCAGTTTATACCCACTAACGTCAAGCTGAACGCCGTACCCTTTACCCAGACTAAAACAGAACTACTGCTTAAGGATTCTAACAGCCGACTGATACTACCCAACCCAATCCCTCCTAAACCATCAGGCTTTGGAGATAACAATACGATATTCAACCTGGAACTTACGGAGAACGGGGCAACCTTCCTGGAAAAAGCCCTCAAGGAAGGAGAGGGAGGCTCTATCGCCGGTGTCAGGTATGAAATGAGTTTTGAGGCCGTTTTGCCCCCAGCCGAGGTGACAGTTTTCTACAAGTCAAGCGAAGTAGCCTCCTTCGCACGTACAATAGATCGGAACGTCTGGGGTCAGGCGACAGAAGAGAAGATCAAAAAGGAGTTAGAGCAAAAACAAACTTATGGTGTAAAGGTTGGTCCTGTTTTGGGACAAGGCTG
The DNA here is from genome assembly GCF_014697575.1 of Planktothrix sp. FACHB-1365. GTDB lineage: Bacteria > Cyanobacteriota > Cyanobacteriia > Cyanobacteriales > Microcoleaceae > Planktothrix. The sequence goes on from NZ_JACJSC010000041.1 coordinate 32,777, forward strand.
GACTCCAGAGCAAAAGAATAAGCTCGAACAAGAGTTGCGAGACTGGGGGAATAAGCAACTGACGAATATTCTGAAAAACCAGACCGAAGGGCTCGATATCAGTAACCTGGGCCAGCACTTCCAAAAGAATCCGGATAAGGTTTCTGAAGTCCTCAGCAAGACTGTAGACATCAATATTACATACAGTGAGAGTCGATCTGTCGAGCATACCATTGTCCCTCAACTGCAGCTTCCCACAATCTCCAACATTTTGAAAGCTGATGGTCTGTCAGGCAATGAGTTACAAAAGGCATTGGATAACTACTTCAAAGCCTATAATTTGGTTGATGATTTTTACCGGGATAAAACCCTCCAGATAGTTGTCAATGGCGACTTTGACAAGCTGAAGATCAGCTATGTGAGGGTTGACCTCGAATACTTAGGTTGCAAGACGAGCGATCGAAACAAAACTGTGCTGTTTGAAGCAAAGGGGAAACCGGAACCCTCTCCCAATGGCGGGGAAAACAAGAAAAATCCGGTCATGTGGAGCTACGGGATAGAGAACGGCCAGCCTGTTCAGACCTGTAGCTATACCTACGAGATCGGGTACGCGAATGGAAAAACGTTCAAGACCCCGCAGGCTCAAAAAATAGACGGTAGCGTTCTGAATATTAATATTCAGGACATAGGGATTGCCCGAGCCAACATCAAAGGCGACAATATAGATTGGCAGTTGGTTGATCGAGCTCAAGTCACTTATAAGTTCGAGCCAGATGGCCTAAGCCCGATCGAAAAGAAGGTAACTCTCACCCAGGCTAAACCGAATGCGGATGAGTTTGTCGAACCTCTGCTGGTAGCCAAACCCGTGCCTGTCAAGTACAATACAGAGTTTGTCTTGAAAGATGGGTCGCGCTTTGTGTATGCGCCCGGTTCCCAAAAAGAGAAAGTTGACTGGGCAACAGATTACAAAACCGACATCTATATAGAGCCTCCATTTCTGGCACCTCGCACCTATACAATCCTGCCTTCTGGTTTAGACAGCAACGTGCGCCTCATCGCAAGCACCCTAAAGTACACAGTGCCCGCGCTGGGTGACTTCACAATCAATTTTCCAGTGAGCTTCCAGAACAGCAGCGAATCAAAAAGCTGGAAAGTGCCCACGTTTCCGGCGAGTATGACACCTAAGCTGGAATATGACACACAGCTGGTTTTTAACGATGGTAACCGCTCTAAATATCAGGGTTCGGAGTCGGTGGATACCTCGTTTATCTTGGTCGGCATCCCGCCAGAGCAGCTTCTGAATGTCGTAATTGATGAAACCGGCATACAGAATTTTGCGGAGCGCTTTGAACGCATAAAGGTGCAGTTGTTGTACGAGGATGCGAAAAACGGAATCCGTAAAGAGGACGAGAACAAATTCATATTTCAAAGTGGCAACAACAATATAGTAGATCGGTGGTCTGTCCCCTTGAAGGAGGCAGGGCCAAAGTCATACAAGTATCGATTGTTGATCCGGCACAAAGCTGTATTCAATGGTTCAAGTCTCAACTTGTATTGGCCGGTGGAATTAACAACAGAGAATACCAACAACCTGGACTTAAGTGAAATTATCAAGACCGATGCCGAGATCGCTGCGGCTAACGGCAAGTTCTTGGTGAAAGTAACTGCAGGGAACCTGTTCCAGTTTGAGCCCAATTACCTGGCTATCGCCGTCAACATTGAGTACGGTTCTCAACGCAACCGATTGGTGCTAAACCAGCAACAGCCAGTCCAGTATTTCGTGGCTGAGCGTCTCACAACAGGTGCCATCGGCACTTATAAGTGGCTTGCCCAGATCAGGAAAAAAGATGGTTCGATGGAATATCACCCCTCTGACGCGACCTGGATCTCCTCAACCGATGCTGTTGTGAATCTTGAGTCTGTACTGGATGTTTGGGGTGTCCCCCCCAGCCCCGACAGCAGTTCTGGCACCGTCATCGGTTCTGGCACTGGCACCACCGGCGGTCTTTCTGATTTCGACTTCTAAGTAGAGGAATGGGGCGACAGCGCCCCCGCCTCAACTCAGGGCTGTTTCATTCTCTGTAAGAGCAATTCCCTAACGGATTGCTTCGCTCCCGAAAATGCCTGACAGCTATTCGATAAGGGGAGCGTGGCGGTACGCGCCTCTACAAAATCCTAATTTTTTCGAGAATGAAACAGCCCTGCCGCCTCAACCCCTTGGCGACTGTTAAATGATTTATGGAGATGACGGCAGTGCTGCAATATCTCAACAGCAGGGAAATCAAAGGGGTTTCCCTATTTGGTGATGATGCAAATCCGCGCAAATACTACTACATCCAGCAACAGCCGCGCTTGACCTCCGACGAAAAGGGCAAACCCAAGCTCGGACTGATACAGTACCGGGATGATAAGCAAGAGATCGCAGGTGGCTATTTCACCCTGGAGGTGAATCTGGGTGTCAAGGAAGAAACCTTGGGAGAGATCGCCAAGCAACTCGAAACAGACCGGCACAGCCTCGAACCAGTTCCACTGGTGGATGGCACGGTGACGCTGACGATTCTCAACAACAGCTACTCGGCCAAGCCATCGCTCTTTGGTGACAACCAAGCAGTATTTTCTGTGGAACTCGGTCGAGATGAGGTGACCCTGCTCAAACAGGCACTCTTCCAGAGTGCGTTCGCGCCGATTGGGGTTGCCTACTGCCTCGACTACTTCGCCACCAGACCTGCTTACTCTTTCCGCATCCGCGCTGAACTGGATCGCGTCCAGAAGCATATTGAGGAGCATTATGATATCAACCTGATTTTTTTCAGCATCAATATCGATAACATCGTGGACTCACTGGTTGAGAGCAGCGTCCTCGAAATTGAGGAGGAAAATGCTGTCCCACTAGATGAACAGACGGCTGCTGCCACACAAAGTCGCGATCGGATTGTCCAGGAAATCAAACAAATGGTGCTGGCCACCTTCTTTAAACCTAAATTCGGCCCCATTCAGGAGACAGGAGGCGGAGGCTTTTCTTTTCCGATGGGATTCAGCTATTACAAACTGGATATTACCCAAATCGACCGACGATCTTTCAATCTGGCCATCAACGAACAGGCGGCGGTGAGGCGCAGCATCTATCCCCAGGGGTATCTCCAGGGATTGCTGTCGGGCATTCAACAAGGAAATTTCAAACCCGATGACTTTATCACTTCCATAGACCTTGACGATAGCTTTTTCCAAAAGCGCCAAGTGGCGGTGATTTGCCGCGCTAATTTTGAGAGAGATGACATTAATCAAATTCAGGTAACTCTCACTTACGGTGATATTTCAGACAGAGAGCGAGTTGTTTTCCTGAGATCTTCCACGCACAGAGAAACCGCGATTTGGAGCGCCAGAACCAAGTGGGACAGCACTCTGAACAAGAAGGTGATGCAGCGGGACGTGAAGGTGAGTTACAAAGTTATTTTCAACATCAGTAACTACAGCGGACACCCTCAGCAGGTGGAGTCAAGGGAAACGGTAACTGACCGCGATAATCTGGAGATTTTTCCCTACGACGACCTCTACTTAAATGAGCAAATTCCGATTTTTACGCCCCAGTCCTTCCCGTGGGATCGCTATCGTTCTGTAAAGGTGGAAGTTCGCTATCTCGATGAAGATAATCTAATTCGGCAGGAACAGGCTTTCAATCTGCGTCAGAACAACTCTGCGCTGACCTGGACAATGTTTGTGCGGGATTTTAAGCGGCGACAGTTTTTATACAAACTAACCTATTACGCCTACAAAGCTGGGGATTCCTGGGAAACGCCAGAATGGCCATGTCAGGAACAGATTATTGTCCGCGATCCATTCCAGCTCAAACGCAAAGTTACCGTTGTCCTGCTTACGGTTAATTGGTCCGAAATCAGAACTGTTTATCTAGAATTATCTTATAAAGACCCAGAAAACAGTCTTCCGACTCAGAGTGTATGTCTCGAATTCAGCCCTCTAAAATCCCGGTCCCAAACCTTTGAGGCGAACCAGCGCCTTCCGGACTGCAAAAGAGTTGACTACAGAGTCATTGTCTGCTTCAATCAGGGAGCAAAGGAGATTTTGAAATCTGCTACTGTCGGCAACCGAATTCTTTTAGGTCTCGATGTAAAAGCACCGTGATGCGGTCAAAACTTAATCAAAAACTCAAGGTCACGATCCAACGCATCCAAGCTCAGGACTTATGCAAAGCCTCTATGTCAAGAGCGTGCAAGTGTTGCACATACCCCACCACACAATTAAGGGTCGCTGAGTAAGTCCTATAACCCAAACCAATTCGAGGAAAATTCGCATGTTATTATTCAGTAACAAAGCCATAACAGTTCAGGGTGTCACTGTATTTCCTGACCATAAAGATCCCGACCAGTTTTGGTATCTGGGCACTATCTCTCTGGCAAAAAAAGACGGCAAGCCAGAGTTTACGTTGCTCAAGTACACCTCCGACGCCGCGCAAAAAGGTGGGGGGTTTCTCGCCTTCACCGCTGACCTGAGTCTGGACGAACAAACCCGGAATGACATACTCAGTGAACTCCGTAAAATCTCGAAAAAGCCCAGACTCGCTCCTGTTGTCTTTGATAAAGGAAGCGTAAAGGTAGCTGCTGGGAATGTCGGTGAGGAAAACATATCCGGTCTGGGAGTCCCCTCTTTGGCTGGGGATAACAGTGCAGCTTTTAGCTTGAATTTGACCGAAGAACAAGCCACGCTATTTCAGCGATCGTTCCAAAATCAGGGAAAGCCGGTTGGAATCTTCTACGATTTGGAATTCACTGGTTTGCGGCCCGCGCTAGAGGTAAAAGTTACTGCTGATTTCCAGCAAATCGAAAACGCACTGGGAGTTGGATTTAAGGCAACTATTCCCCTGAGTCAAGATATGATGAACACCATGAAGGTGGATTTGAGTACGCAACTGAAATGGCTTCAGGAAAACCAGGGTCTCAAAATTGAAATTCTCAGTCAAATCGATGATGCAGATACAGAAAAACAACGAGAGTGGGCACTTCAATACTTCACAGAACAGCTGCTTAAAGATTATTTTAAGCCTCAGATAAAAGATGGTGATGTGTGGAAAGATGCTGGCGATCCGCAAGTGGCAGATCAAATAACACAGGCAGTCTCGGACGCTGTATTGACTGAGAACGAGACAGAGGGAGCCGCAGCGTCTGGGGGCGCGAGCCCAAAGCCGCTTCTGAGTCCGATCAACTGGGGAACTCTGGGGATCAAATTTGTTCGCAAGGAAGAAACAAAAACAGCTACCTACACCTACTCCTCAACCCGAGCCTGGAAACAGCGCTACGCACCTCAGGGGTTCTTTGGCATCCTGCTCAAAAACCTCGATCCGAAAGCTCATTTTCAGGAAATTAACCTGAATGACGATTTTTTCAAGAAGATTCAGGTGTCAGTCAGTGGGCCACTTGATTTTGACTCTATTGGCCTGGAGTCTGTGAGTGTGGCGCTGAAGTACGGTGGCGACTACAAAGGTGATTTCACCTTTGACAGACAAAGTAATCAGCGGTGGGCTAAAGAGTTTTCTACCAACGCCAAGCGGGACACAGCCTATGACTATCAGCTCGAGTACCGCTTCAAACCAAATACGCTGTCAGGCTGGGAAGGAGAGAAGAATGTTTACCCGATCAAGGCGGAATCAACCCAGAGCCGGTCACTGCAAATCGATCCATACAACTCTCTTGGCTTTTTGGATATCGCAGTCACGCTAGAGCGCAATTTTGTCTGGGCGGAAATTCAGGAAATCGAAGTGCATCTCAGCTATGCAAGCAAGATCTGGAAACCCCTGCCAAAGCTACTGCGTTTCTTCCCTGACTCACCAACCGAACAGCACTGGAAACTGCGACTGAGCGATCCGGAAGTTCGCTCCTACACCAGCCACTTCGTTTACAAAATGCAGGACGGCTCCACTCATAAAACCGAGCCAGTCACCACATCAGTGTCAACTCTCGTCGTGCCCGATCGGACAAATGGCAAGCTGAATATCGATATTGTGTCCCTGCTCAATCCCATCACCGACCAACTGGCGTTCGTCGATGTTATTTATACAGATGAGGCCAACGGCTACAACTGGACAGGCGATCGGACGCTGACAGCAGGGGCGGCAACTCCCGTCCCGCCCTTGGTCATTCCTCTGATGGACGCATCGAAGCGGAAATTCAACTACCGCTGTACTTTTGTTAGCGTTAACAACCAGCAGTACACACAATCGGAGAAGGAAAGGGAAGATCGGCGCATTTTTATCAAATCTGCGGGAAGGCCAGCCTATGAAACTCAGCCGAACGTACTGACGATAAATGTAGATGAGAGCGGTCTTGATTTCAAACGCTTTGACTCTGTAACCGTTTTCTTAAAGTACGAACACGGTACAACCTTGACGAAAACGTTCAGGTACACGCAGGTAACAAGCGAGATTGAGGAGTGGTCTATCCCGGTAAATGACCCTAAACTCAACGACTATAAGTATCGAATCGAGATCAAGCACAAGGCGCTAGACACGAAAATTAACTGGCCAGGACCGGGGGAAGATAAGTGGGGCACGAGTTCAAATCCTGTCTTGGCATTGTCTGAACTTGTGCCTGACGACAGTGCGCTGGCTCGACAAATTGGCAAGTTCCTGGTGAAAGTGGAAACGCAAGCGTTTAAGGTGGGAGGATACGAAACCATTCAGGTAGTTATGAAATACAACAATTTAGAGAAAAGACCCTTGCTGGCTCCCGATCAACTCCCCCATTACATTGTATTTGACCTCAATCCTGCCGCTACCACTTACCAGTGGCGTGTTGGAGGTAAGAAAAAAGATGGAACGATAAAACGATATCCCACACAAGGGGACGCCACTGATCGCCAGACCGTTCTGAACCTAGACCAATATTTGCTTGACAATCTCGTGTAACGATCGAGGGGGACTGGGAATGATTCAGCTAGACAGAGCCTTGGGAAATCAGCTAGCCGTGGCGCGAGCAGTCCGGATAGCAGCAGCAGGGATGCCCAACCTGGAAGAGCGGGCGGCAAAAACTCTGGATCTCCTGCTGGAGGAAATTCGCTGTTCCCCCCAACCAGAAACTGCCTGGGAATTCGGCAGCTTGAGCTACAACGGCTTCCCTGTGGAGTTTACCTTTGGGTCTCACGAGAGAGGTATGCGCTACGCAACCGAGGTGGGCGGTTCTGAGGTGAAGCCACAAGATCGGCTCTCCCGTGCCGAGCGACTGCTGGACTCTTTGGGGGCGGGTCGCCTGCCTGAAGAGGTGAGTGCCCTCTCCCACAAAGTGCAGGAATCCGGCAGCCTGAAGTGGGGAGCTTGGATGGGGGTGCGGCACCGTTTGGAAGGTGATCGCTACAAGCTCTACGTGGAGGTTCCCCAGGAGGGATCTCCTGCGGCTGCGGAAATGGTTCGCTGCTTTCTAGGCAATGAACCATTGCTGCCCGATGGAGGGGCCCAGCTAGTAGCCATCGGGCAGGAGACAGACCTGTCGCGAACCGAGTTCTATTTCAGAATCAAATCTCCCCATCTGACGGACTGGCAGGTTACGAATCTCCTGCAACGAGTGGGCTTGGAGTCCAGGCAAGCAGACTTGTTCGGCTTGATTGAGGAAACCTCGGGCTATACCTTCAATCGGGCAGGAGCAGGACTGCCTGAGGGAATTTATGGCTTTAGTTTCTCCTTCTCGTCGGGAGCCGAACCACTTGTTTTCTCTGTGTTTACCTTCGCCAAGACCCTCTTCAAAACTGACGGGAGCGTTCGCCACGCTCTGCTGTCCCTAGCACAGCAGAAGGGGTGGAATTTGAGGAACTACGCCGCTTTCACAGAGCCACTGGCCGGTTGCACAGACCCCCTCGAACACCACAATGTCATTGCTTTCTTGGTGGCGCAGCAAGGCCCCCCCGCGTTGCATATCTCTCTGAGCCCTCCTCTGCCGGGAATCAATCGATACCGCCATCACTCATCGAGCAGTATTCGCTCATCTGTTAACTCATCGGTTGATGCCGCGATTCGATTCCTTTGCAATGCCCGCCATCCCGATGGATGGTGGTCAGACTTCAGGCTGGCACCGGGTTGCAGTGACGAGTGGGTCACCGGTTATACAGGCACGGCACTTGCCAGCCAAGCAGTGCCCCAAGCCCTCACGGCTGCCCAGGAGGCGTGGCGCTGGTTGAGCACTCGTTGCCAGCCTTCTGGCTGCTGGGGATACAACAGCTTGACGCCAAGAGATGCTGACAGCACCGCCTGGGCGCTGCAATTAGCAGATGCCACAGGTTGTGGCGATTGGGAGCAAGCCCTTTCGGGGCGAGAATTTCTCGCTACGCACGTCCGGATGGGAGGTGGCATTGCCACCTATGCCACCGATGGACCGATTCGGGGCTTTATCCGAGCGTCGGAGGAGATGTCCTTTGACGGATGGTGCGAACCCCAAAACTGCGTCACCGCAGCCGCCGCTTCCCTGCCCGATGTGCGTGCCGGTGCCTGCGAGTTCCTGCGGCAAAGACAATCTGAGGACGGTAGCTGGAAGAGTTACTGGTGGTGCGAAGATGAATACGCCACTGCCCAAGCCGCTGAGGCTCTGGCAAACGTCTTGCAGCCGGAAGACCGCGAGCGCGTTGGGAGGGCAGTTCGCTGGGCCCTCAGCCGCATCAGTGCAGACGGCTCAGTCCCCTCCACAGTGCGACCTTCCGGGTCTCCCTTCGCGACTGCCTGGATTGTGCGCATACTGGTTCTGGGCGGCGATACCGAAACTGTCCGCGAACCCCTGGAGCGGGCGGTTTGCTGGCTTTTACAGCAGCAAAATCCAGACGGTTCTTGGCCCCCCTCAGCAGGTTTGCGAGTTCCTCCTCCCAATATTACTGCTTCGGAAAATTACCAGAACTGGGTTTTGAACGGTTTGATCGAGGGGGCAATTTCTTTAGATCAGCACGGTATTTTTACAACCGCCACGGTACTACAAGCTTTAAATAGGGCTTGCTCAATAAGCCAGGTCTAATTCATAAAAGTAGGATGGGAGTGTGGAAACTCAGTGTCTTCAGACCTGAGAGTGTCAACCTTATTCTCTTCCTTGCTCTGGGTCAGAAAGATTAATCATCAGAAATCAGCCGATTTTGAATTTTTGTTGCAATTCTTAACGCAAATCCTGTCCCCTTTGGGTGTAGACGTTGGTAGACTATATTGCATGGCAATTTTAAGCTGATTCATAAATAAGCATAGCCTTAAGCGGGGTGACGGGCTGAATGTCCCGTGAACTCCTGACTTTAGAACACACTGTGATAAGAATAGAGATCCAACAGACATGGTAGATTCCCTGAAAAGACCCGCTTTTGACGAAATCAGACCTGGGGTGAAAGTCCCAGCCAAAGAAACCATCCTCACTCCCCGTTTCTACACAACGGATTTTGAGGAAATGGAGAAAATGGACATCTCCGTCAATGAAGAGGAACTCTTAGCCATTCTGGAAGAGTTTCGGGTAGACTACAATCGTAATCACTTTGTCCGGGATAAAGAATTTGAACAATCCTGGGATCATATTGATGGCGAAACTCGTCGTTTATTCATTGAATTTTTAGAGCGTTCCTGCACGGCTGAATTTTCAGGTTTCTTGCTCTATAAAGAACTTAGCCGTCGTCTCAAGGATAAAAGCCCTGTTTTAGCGGAGTGTTTCCAACTCATGTCGCGGGATGAAGCTCGTCATGCGGGTTTTCTGAATAAAGCGATGTCGGATTTTAATCTTTCCTTAGATTTAGGATTTCTGACCAAAAGCCGTCAGTACACTTTCTTTAAACCTAAATTCATCTTTTACGCCACCTATTTATCTGAAAAAATTGGTTACTGGCGCTATATCACCATTTATCGTCATTTAGAAGCCCATCCCGAAAACCGGATTTATCCGATTTTCCGCTTCTTTGAAAATTGGTGTCAGGATGAGAATCGTCACGGCGATTTCTTCGATGCGGTGATGCAATCTCAACCCCAAATGCTGAATGATTGGAAAGCGAAACTTTGGTGTCGTTTCTTCCTGTTGTCAGTATTTGCCACCATGTATTTAAACGATTTACAACGGGCGGATTTTTATGCGGCCATTGGTTTAAATGCACGGGATTATGATATTCACGTCATTGAAAAAACCAACGAAAATGCAGGTCGCGTTTTCCCGGTGATGTTGGATGTGAATAATCCTGAATTCTATAACCGATTGGATGTCTGCCTCAAGAACAACGAACAGTTAACGGCGATTGTTAATTCTGATAGCCCTAAATTTGTTCAGTTCTTCCAAAAACTGCCCTACTATCTGTCTAACGGATGGCAGTTGCTCAAACTGTACTTAATGAAACCGATTGATGTTACCGCCTCTCAAGGTGCTGTTTATTAATCAATCCTGGATGTACATCTAAATTTAAACCCGAAGAGGTTCTGTGTTTTACAGGGCCTCTTTTTTGGGGATATCATTTTGACTAAACTCGTTTATACTAAATTCACAATATCTTTTCTGCTTCCCCTTGTTTTCCGCCATCTCTGATTAATCTATGTTAGAAATGCTTAGGAATCAACTAACGCATTTACGGATTGTTCAACGTCTTTTTAACTATTTAAAATCTGTGAATGTAGTTCCTGAATATAATAACACACTCAACCATTTATCTTATGAACTGTGGCGACATCATTTTTTGTCGGTGCGATTAAATCTGGCATTTTATATCGGGATTTGTATTTATTTTAGTGCTGTTTTAATTAATTTATTGCAATTTATTCTTTGGAAGCAAAAATTTTTAGATCAAACGTTATATTTACAAATCTGTGCATCTTTGGGACTACTAATTTGTTTAAAATTATTAAAAACACCTTGGGGAAATCAACATTTAGGTTATCTATTTTTAGGATTATCAATTTCCCTTGAATTAACAAAACAAATTATTCAAACGGTCAATGGAAATGTTAGCCCGAATTTATTTGGTTGGGTGTTAACCTTTGTGAGTCAAGCAACATTAATTCCCGTGCGATTAATCTTGCATTTAACCTCCCAATTGATTATCTTAGGCTATTATTTTGGAATCAATAAATTACTCGGTCATAAAATTATTCCTTCTAACTATGATTCCTTAATGTTATTATTATTTTTATTTTGGACTTGTTTAATTTGTAATTTGTCCGTTTACTTGTATGAAAACTTACAACGAACTTGGTTTAATTCGCGGCAAAAATTAGAACAAGCTTATGAGCAACTAACCCTAACAGAAGCCAAATATCGCAGCATTTTTGAAAATTCCTTAGAAGGGTTATTCCAATCTACTCCTGACGGACATTTTATTAGTGCTAATCCCGCACTCGCCAGAATTTATGGCTATTCATCCCCAGAAGATTTAATCCAAAATCTTTCCCATATCCCCGATCAAATTTATGTTAATCCCCAACGACGAGAAGAATTTGTCCGTCTAATTAATGAACAGGGAACAGTTTTAGGGTTTGAATCTGAAGTTTACCGTTCTGATGGGAGTATTATTTGGATTTCTGAAAATGCTAGAGTCATTCGAGATTCACTGGGAAAAATTATTGCTTATGAGGGAGATGTCAAAGATATTACTCAGCGCAAATATTCTGAAGCAGAAATTCACAAAGCGTTACACCAAGAAAAAGAATTAAATCAACTTAAATCTCGATTTGTCTCCATGATTTCCCATGAATTTCGTACCCCCTTAACAACAATTTTAGCATCCGCAGAAGCTTTAGAACATTATAGCCATAAATGGGATGAAGAGAAGAACTTAACTTATTTACGACGAATTCAAACAACGGTTCACCATTTGACAGAACTCTTAAATGAGGTATTATTAATTGGTCAAGGAGAAGCCCACAAAATCCCCTTTCATCCCAGTTTAATTAACTTAGAATATTTTTGTTTTACTTTAATTCAAGAGATGCAGGTTGGCTTAGATGATCAAAAACATTTACATTTTATTTCTCCTAAATCTGACTTGCTCTCTTCCTCAACTTTACCCATTCTAGTGTATTTAGATGAAAAACTCTTACGACACATTTTATATAACTTAATTACCAATGCGATTAAATACTCTCCCCAAGGGGGAAATATCGAATTAAAATTAAATTATAATCTTAATCAAGCTATTTTAACACTAAAAGATCAAGGGATTGGGATTCCGATAGAAGACCAACAGCATTTATTTGAACCCTTTCATCGGGCAAAAAATGTCGGGGTAATTCCCGGTACTGGATTAGGGTTAACTATCGTTAAAAAATCCGTTGAAATTCAAGGAGGTATGATTTATATTGAAAGTCAAATCAATTTGGGAACAACAGTAACTCTCATTTTTCCCTTATCAAATCAAGAGCATAACCCATGAAAAAAGTATTAGTCATAGAAGATGATCTCAACGTTCGTTCTATTATTTTAGATATCTTGGAAGCTGAAGAATTTTTAGGAATTGGTGCAGAGAATGGAGAAAGGGGGATAAAATTAGCCAGAGAAATTTTACCAGATTTAATTATTTGTGATGTCATGATGCCGGGATTAGATGGACATCAAGTTTTAGAAGAATTAAGACAGTCTAAATCTACAGCAACCATTCCTTTTATTTTTTTAACGGCTAAATCAACAACGGCTGATTTTCGCTATGGGATGAATTTAGGTGCTGATGATTATCTTAGTAAACCTTTTACACACCAAGATTTATTAGAAGCTATCCATAGCCGGATTCAAAAATACCAATTTTTTGAACAAAAAGCACAAGAACAATTGGATGAGTTATGTAATAAGATTACCCTGTCTCTTCCCCATGAATTAAGAACTCCCTTGAATGGAATTATCGGAACTACACAACTGTTAATCGCAGATTTTGAGGAAATGGCACCGGATGAAATTCAAGAGATGTTAGGAAATATTAGTCTGTCTGCGACTCGTTTATATCGACTGACCTGTAATTTTCTCCTGTATGCTGATTTAGAATTATTAGAACGAGATCCGCAAAGATCTCAATATTTTCCTAAAGGGTTTATTTCAGATCCTGAACGTTTAATTAGAAGCATTATTGAGAGTAAAATTCACGAGATTAAAGGAAATTCCCTAAATTCAGGTTTAGAAATCGAGAAATGTGATGTTAATATTCCTGAAGAAATTTTTAATAAAATAACAGAAGAATTAATTGATAATATGATTAAATTTTCGGCTAATAATACTCAGATTGTTGTTAAAGGATATCAAATTTTTAATTATTATTATCTGGAATTTATTAATATAGGACGGGGAATGACCGCCGAACAAATTGCTAAAGTTGGAGCTTATCAGCAATTTGAACGTCGGATTTATGAACAGCAAGGATCAGGATTAGGATTGATTCTGGTTAAACGTTTAGTTCAGTTTTATCAAGGAAGACTAGAAATTGAAAGCACCCTTGGAAAAACAACAATTGTACGAGTTATTTTGTCAACGGTTTCCCGTTAATTTGATCGGTTTGATCTGTAAACAATTCTACTAAACCGACTGTACCGACAAAAAATGTATAAATTCCATATTGAAGTGGCTGTTGATTTTTTGAACTCGCATAATAACTGGCAATCAAGGCTTCAGCACTATGAATTGCAATGGCTAAACGTTCAATGATCACAATCCAGTTCAACCAATAGAAGTTGGCGGTGCTCAAAAATCCGGTTAGAAAATTCCAGAATTCTAAACCTAATGCACTGGTTAATAAAACAGTCGATAGCACTTTGATAAATTGAAAAACTGGCATAATCCGAAAGTTGTCTAATCCGATGGAATCTCGATACTTGTCCCATTGGTGAAATTAAAACACTGACTTAAAATTTCACCGAGTTGTTGAGCTTCCTGGGGATGGGTAACGGGAGTAACGTGAAGTGATAAAGTCATCCTAGGGGAGGGTTGAACGTTTCTGCCCACAGAAATACCACAGTCGCTAGATTGTAGCAACTGTGGCTAGATCAGTTATCAGTTATCAGTTACCTCTAATTGTAGCAGCAATCGCAAAATTTTTCTATACTGTTTTAATCAATATCCTAGATCAACGGCGGAAGCTTGCTAGGAGTCTGTTGTGGCTGATGGCAGACTTTTCTTATACAATAGCAAGGGCATAACCTGATCACAACGTTGATTGAATGGCAATTTCGTCTAATCTCGAACAAGAAATTGAGCAACAACCCCAGGTTTTACAAAGGCTGTTAACCTCGGAACGTCCCATTATCCAACAGCTAGTTACAGAATTACATCGCCGCCAGATTTCTCAAGTTGTGATTGCGGCACGAGGAAGTAGTGATAATGCAGCCCGATATGCTCAATATGTGTTCGGTTCCCTGAATGGATTTTTAGTGAGTTTAGCGACACCGAGTTTATATAGTATTTATCAGCAAACGCCACAATTAAAAAATACATTAGTATTAGGAATTAGCCAAAGTGGTCAAAGTCCTGATTTAGTAGCCGTATTAGCAGAAGCCCGTCTTCAAAAGGTTTTAACCGCCGCAATTACTAATTTTTACGACTCCCCCTTAGCCCAACAAGCAGATTATGTGATTAACTTAAATGCAGGAGTAGAAAAATCTATTGCAGCGACTAAAACCTATACCACTGAATTATTAGCGATCGCTCTTTTAAGTGCAGAACTCTCTCAACAATCAACAATCTTAAAAACGGTTCAAACTGTTCCTGAATTAGTCCAAACAACCTTAACCTTAAATCCAGAAATTAATCGTTTAGTAGAACGCTATCGCTATATGAAACATTGCGTTGTCATTGGTCGAGGCTATAACTATGCAACGGCTTTTGAACTGGCTTTAAAACTTAAGGAATTAACCTATACTCTCGTTGAACCCTATAGCAGTGCTGACTTTTTGCATGGGCCTTTAGCCATTGTGGAACCTGGATTTCCTGTTTTTGTCATTGCGCCATCCGGGAAAGTTTTACCCGAACTACAAGCCTTAATGCAAACTTTAAAACAACGGGAAGCTGAGTTAATTGTTATTAGCGATGATCAAGAAACCTTAAAATTTGCTCAAACTTCGTTAATTTTACCCCCTGATATTCCTGAATGGATTTCTCCTCTGGTTGCGATTATTCCCGGTCAATTATTTGCCTTGAATTTAGCTCTAACCCGTAATTATAATGTTGATCACCCTCGTGGACTGCAAAAAGTAACGGAAACCCGCTAGGACAACCAGGAGAAAATTCCCCCCTTTGAATCGTAAATCCCGTACCTAAGTCTGAATGAACCAAAATTAAAAAAACGTTACATTATAGATAAAAGAACTGAAAAACTCCCACAATCAAGGAAGTAAGGGAATCCGTAAACAGATTATCTGTTTCCTTCTGAAAGGGGATTTTCCAGTTTCCAGTCCTCAGAAAATGAGATGTGATTTATGTTCAAAAAACTTTTAAAACCTTTAGCTGTTTTCAGTTTGGTTGCTGTTTTATTTTTTAGTCAAGCCGATGGAGCCTTAGCAGCCCGAAGTGGGGGACGCATTGGTGGAGGTTCCTTTAGAGCTCCCAGTCGTAGCTATAATCCTGGCCCTAGCCGTACTCCAGGGGGATATTATGGTGGGGGCGGGTTTGGATTTCCGTTTATTATTCCCTTCTTTGGGTTTGGCGGAGGCGGGTTATTTTCCCTGCTGATTTTTATGGCCATTGCGGGGTTCATCTTCAGAAGTTTTCGGTCAACGATGGGACAAGATGAACTGGGAGGATACAGCAGCAACCCAACGGTGTCTGTAGCTCGTTTACAAGTGGGGTTACTGGCTCAAGCGAGAACATTACAAGCCGATTTAGACCGTATAGCCCAAACCGCCGATACAGGTTCCGCAGCCGGTCGAGCCCAAGTCTTACAGGAAACCACCTTAGCATTGTTACGCCATCCCGAATATTGGGCCTATGGCTCTTCCCAGTCCGAACAAGCGGGAATGAATTCCGCCGAAGCTAAATTTAATCAATGGGCCTTAGCAGAACGCAGTAAATTTACGGAAGAAACGCTGTCTAATGTTAACAATCAGTTAATCGGTGGGGTAGCTCCGAGTCTGACTGGAAATAACGCGAATTTAGTTAATCAAACTGGCGATTTAACCCCAACGGAAAACGAATATATTGTGGTAACGTTAGTTGTCGGAACATTAGGACAAATTCAACTTCCTAAAGTTAATAGTCCTGAAACCTTACGTCAAGCCTTAAGTCGGTTAGGTTCCGTTGGAAGTGAACAATTATTAGCTGTAGAAATTCTCTGGACACCTCAAGCCAGTGGGGATACTCTCAGCACCGATGATATGCTGGCTTACTATCCCAATTTAACCTTAGTTTAATCTTAGTTAGTTTAATCTTAGGGTGGGCATAGCCCACCTTATTATTTTATGAAATCCCATTAGCCCCCCTGTAGAGACTAGCCATGCTTAGTCTCTACAGGGGGAATTTGTAGCCAACATTTAGGGATTTCATATTAGGGATAAACAGAAAACTCTTTTCTTGGCTGTTCCCTTTACCCCGATTTAAAACAAAAAGAGGTGACATCAGCCACCTCCTTTAAGATTACAAATTAATCATCGAATTAGTAATCGAAATCGCCACCCATACCAGCACCAGCACCCGCCGGAGCATTATCTTTGGGTTCGGGTTTGTCAACAACAATACACTCAGTTGTTAACACCATTCCAGCGATCGAAGCGGCGTTTTGCAGAGCAGAACGGGTCACTTTCGCCGGGTCAACAATACCCGCTTCAAACATATCCACAAATTCGTTAGAAGAGGCATTGTAACCGACGTTAAAGTCTTTTTCTTTAACTCGTTCAGCCACAACAGCACCGTTAACACCCGCGTTTTCAGCGATCCGTTTCAGAGGAGCAGCCAACGCACGGGACACGATCAACGCACCCGTTAAGGCTTCGTGGGTGAGGTTGGCATTCGCCCACTCTTCTAACTGAGGTGCTAAGTGAGCCAGGGTTGTACCGCCACCGGGAACGATCCCTTCTTCAACAGCCGCTTTGGTGGCGTTGATGGCATCTTCCAGACGCAGTTTGCGGTCTTTCATTTCGGTTTCAGTTGCAGCACCGACTTTGATCACCGCAACGCCACCGGCTAATTTAGCCAAGCGTTCTTGGAGTTTTTCACGGTCGTAGGAAGACTCGGTTTCTTCCATTTGACGGCGAATTTGCTCACAACGAGCTTTTACTGAAGCTTCATTGCCTTCAGCGACGATGGTGGTGTTATCTTTGGTCAGGGTAACGCGACGGGCTTTACCGAGCATATCCAGCTTGGCGTTTTCCAGTTTCAGACCCGCATCTTCGGTGATCAGTTGGCCACCTGTTAACACGGCGATGTCTTCTAACATGGCTTTACGGCGATCGCCAAACCCAGGAGCTTTAACCGCAGCCACATTCAGAACACCGCGCAGACGGTTAACCACCAGAGTCGCTAAGGCTTCTTTTTCAATATCTTCAGCGATAATCACCAACGGACGGCCAGAACGAGCGACTTGCTCCAGAACAGGAACTAAGTCCTGAACTAAGGTGATTTTTTTATCGGTAATTAACAGATAGGGTTCTTCCAGAATGGCTTCCATCCGTTCCGTATCTGTGGCAAAGTAGGGGGAAATATAGCCTTTATCAAAGCGCATTCCTTCGGTGATTTCTAACTCAGTTGTCATAGATTTCCCTTCTTCTAAGGAAATCACGCCTTCTTTACCGACTTTATCCATCGCTGAAGCAATCATTTTACCGACTTCTTCATCGTTTCCGGCAGAGATGGAACCGACTTGAGCGATCGCTTTGGAATCTTCCACTTGGCGAGCGTGTTCAGCGATTTTTTCAACTAAAAAGTTAGTGGCTTTATCAATACCGCGTTTCAGTTCAATGGGGTTGGCGCCCGCAGCCACGTTCCGCAGACCTTCTTTCACCATCGCGTGAGCTAGAACCGTTGCAGTGGTGGTTCCGTCTCCAGCAGCATCGTTGGTTTTAGAGGCAGCTTGACGAATCAGGGCAACACCAGTATTCTCAATGTTATCTTCTAGTTCAATTTCTTTAGCAATGGTGACGCCATCATTCACGATTTGGGGCGCACCAAATTTTTTTTCTAATACAACGTTGCGACCTTTGGGGCCAAGAGTAACGGCAACGGACTCTGCCAAGATGTCCATACCGCGTTCTAATGCACGACGAGCATTTTCGTTGTAGATGATACGTTTAGCCATAGGTGTTGTGTTCAGGTTTTAGGTTAATAGTAAAAACGAATTCGGAAAAAGATGGATTGAGGGTTTAACGAGTCAGATCGTGGAACACCAGTGTGGTGTACGATCTAAAAGGTTGAAAACGCAACTTAGCTGACGATGGCTAAGATATCTTTTTCAGCTAAGAGAACAAATTCGTCGCTGCCGAGTTTGACGTCAGTGCCAGCGTATTTAGAATAAAGAACTTTGTCACCGACTTTAACTTCTAATTCGGAGCGAGAACCATCATCATTCCGTTTGCCAGGGCCAACTGCCACGACTTCGCCCACTTGGGGTTTTTCTTTGGCGGTGTCAGGCAATAAAATCCCACCTGCGGTTTTTTCTTCAGACGCACTTACTTTGACGAAAACGCGCTCACCTAATGGTTTAACGGTTGATACGCTTAGAGATACAGCAGCCATTCATTAGCCTCCAGTTCACAGCAATAATTGGGAACGAGAGTTGTGTTACTTCCTTTGAGAAATTTCACATTAGCACTCTCAACTCCTGAGTGCTAATTTAGCGAAAATACCCCACCCATTGCAACAACCTAATTTGTACGGGTTTCCGAACAGAGGGGATGAGGGGACGGGGGGACGGGGGGATGAGGGGATGAGGGGATGAGGGGATGAGGGGATGAGGGGATGAGGGGATGAGGGGATGAGGGGATGAGGGGATGAGGGGATGAGGGGATGAGGGGATGAGGGGATGAGGGGAAATCATTGACTGCTGTACGGACAAGGCTGTTGACACTCCTCGCGAATCAAGCGACGAGGATTCTTAAGTAGTCCAAATACGAACTCTTAATGGCGTAGTCAATGCACCACTACTGACTCCATCGAGATTTAATCCCAATGTTGCCGATACTTTA